>JAZODQ010000131.1:0-5121 GCA_045597105.1 Acetatifactor sp. | reverse complement strand
TTTATCTTACAGCAAGTTTATGTATGGTCTGAAGTTAGCAGGTATCGAAATGAACAGAAAGATGTTAGCTGAGATGGCTGTTAATGATGCTGATGGTTTCAAGACCTTAGCAGAGCTTGCAAAGAGCAAATTAGCATAATAGAAGCAAACGATTTAGGAGATAATGCCCGGCAGAAATATGCCGGGCATTTTTTAAAGACATGATTATTTTCTTTGATATAGACGGAACATTAATTGGAAACGAAGATCATATTATGCCTGAAAGTGCCAAGGACGCTATACGGCAGGCCAGGACAAATGGGCATATTTGTATCATAAATACAGGCAGAGCCGGGAATATGGTAGGACCTGAAATCCGGAATCTGGTGGAGATGGATGGCTATCTGTTTGGCTGCGGAACCATGGTTGAGTATCGTGGAGAGATACTCTTTCACCAAACGTTTACCCGGCAGGAGGCCCGGGATATTATAGAAGGTTTACGCAGACATCGTATTGATGCGGTGCTGGAAGGGGCTTATCATACCTTTTGTCCCCCGGAGGAAGAAGCTTTTACAGAGGAGTTTGCCGATTTTTGCCGTAAATGGGTCAGTGACGGTTATAAAAGTGTTTCCTGGGAGGGGGCAGAGGGACATTTTGATAAATTTTACTGCTATATGGGAGAGCAGCAGTCCAGAGAAGCATTTATGGCTGAGTTTGCAGACCGGCTGGATTTTATTGATAGAGAACAGGGTTATTATGAGGTGACACCAAAGGGATTTTCCAAAGCAAGCGGAATGGAAAAGCTGGCAGAACTATTGGGGATATCCATGGCAGATACGGCAGCCATTGGGGACAGTAATAACGATTTATCCATGCTGGCATGCGCAAGTAAGTCCATTGCCATGAAGGAATCTTCGGAAGAGGTACTGAAGATTGCGGATTTTGTTACAACGGATGTGCATGCGGATGGTATTCGGAACGCATTAATGTGGCTTGGGGTAATATAGACAAGTATTGAAAAATAAGGTATGATTGAGGAGAATTGTTTATAGAAAGGATTTTTCGAATGAGTGTATTGGCAAATTTACAGCCGGAAAAAGTGTTTTTTTATTTTGAGGAAATCAGTAGAATTCCCCATGGTTCCGGTAATATAGAGCGGATAAGTGATTATTTGGTGGAGTTTGCAAAGCAGCGCGGACTAAAGTATTATCAGGACGAGGCAAAGAATGTAATTATCATGAAGCAGGCAACATCCGGTTATGAGAAGGAGCCGGCAGTGATATTGCAGGGGCATATGGATATGGTGGCGGTGAAAACACCGGACAGTACCAAGGATATGAAGACAGAAGGACTGGATATTGCCATAGACGGCGATTATATCTATGCAAAAGAGACTTCCCTGGGTGGTGATGACGGTATTGCGATTGCATATGCGCTGGCTATTTTGGATGCAGATAATCTGCAGCATCCCAAACTGGAGGTTGTGATTACCGTGGATGAAGAAATCGGTCTGCTGGGAGCAGGCAGCATTGATTTGTCTATGCTGGAAGGCAACAGAATGATTAATCTGGACTCAGAGGAAGAGGGTATCTTTTGGACCAGCTGCGCCGGCGGTGCCACAGCAGATTGCGGACTGAAGGTGGCAAGAGAGTCTTGTACCGGTGTTGCCATCAAGATTTTGCTGGATGGTCTGCAGGGAGGACATTCCGGCTGCGAAATTCACAAAGAACACGGCAATTCCAATGCGCTGGCAGGAAGAATGCTGTATGGGCTGACCAAGGAATTTCAAGTAGCTCTACTATCCCTGCAGGGAGGATTGGCCGATAATGCCATCCCCAGACAGACAGAGATGGTGCTTATCGTGGCTGAAAAGGATATAGAGGCAGTAAGCGGCAGGATTGCACAGATTGGTGCGCAGATGGGAGAAGAACTAGGTGTAAAGGACCCTGATTTTAAGGTTTCCCTAAATGTTTTAGAGTGTGGTGCATATCAGGCACTGGGTGCGGCAGATACCCGTAGAGTTGCAGCCTTTTTGACTGTACTACCGGGCGGCGTAATGGCCATGAGTGCAGATATTCCGGGCCTGGTGGAAACCTCCCTGAATATGGGAGTGCTCAAAACGGATGAAGCTTCCGTTCATGCACAATTCTCTGTGAGAAGTAGTGTGGAAAGTGCCAAGGCTGCCTTACTTGACAAACTGCAGGCAGTATGTGTGCTGGCAGGTGGAGAGATGGAGAACAGTGGTTCCTATCCCGGATGGAAGTATAGGGTGGAGTCTCCCCTTCGTGATAAAATGGTCCGCGTATATGAGGAGATGTATGGCAGAAAACCGAAGGTAGAAGCAATTCATGCAGGTCTTGAGTGTGGTATTCTGGGCAGTAAGATTGCAGATTTGGATTGTGTATCCATGGGACCGGATATGTTTAACGTGCATACAACAGAGGAGAAACTGAGTATTTCATCCACAGCGAAAGTGTGGAATTATTTGGTACGTTTATTGGAGGAGAAGGACTGATGATACTTTTTCAAAGTGATTATTGTGAAGGTGCACATCCCCTGATTATGGAGCGTTTACAGGAAACCAATATGGTGCAGACAGCCGGTTACGGTGCAGATGAGTATTGTAAAGCCGCTGCGGAAAAGATTTGTAAGGCATGCCAAAATGATCGGTTGGACGTACATTTTATGGTGGGTGGTACACAGGCGAATCTGACAGTTATCGGTAGTGTGCTGCGCAGTTATCAGGGTGTGATTTGTGCTAATACCGGACACATCAATGTACATGAGACCGGGGCCATAGAGGCCACCGGACATAAGGTGCTGGCAATCCCAAGTGCGGACGGTAAAATTACGGCAAAACAGGTGCAAGAGTTTTATTATGGACATGTGGAGGACGCAAACAGGGAGCATACGGTACAGCCGGGGATGGTATATATATCCAATCCCACAGAACTGGGGACCATTTATTCAAAAGCAGAGCTAAGCGCACTTTCAGAGGTGTGTCGTCAAAACGGGTTATACCTGTTTATGGATGGTGCCAGATTAGGGTATGGATTGATGGCGCCGGATAATGATTTGACCATGGCTGATATTGCAAGACTATGTGATGTATTCTATATAGGCGGAACCAAAGTGGGAGCACTTTTCGGAGAAGCCATTGTAATCAGTAATGATGCTTTGAAAAAAGATTTCAGATACTACATGAAGCAAAGAGGCGGTATGCTGGCAAAGGGCAGACTGCTGGGAATTCAATTTGATACATTGTTTACGGATGAATTGTATTTACGTATATCGGAACATGCGATTCAGATGGCAGAGGAGCTGAGAGAAGCGTTGAACCAAAAGGGCTTTCCTTTCCTGGTGCAAAGTCATACCAATCAATTATTCCCGATTATGGATGATGCACAAATCAGTAGATTATCAGAGCGTTTTTCCTTTTCTTATGAACGAAGGATGGATGAAACACACAGTGCGATCCGTTTTTGCACCAGCTGGGCAACCAGGCCTGAGGATGTAAGAGAATTGATAGAGGCAATTAACACATTATAGGGTAAGCGAAGGAGATTGTGGGAAGTGATGAAGTATAGTAAAGAAAAAGTACGTCAAATCAGAGGATTGATGTTGTTTGCGGCCATACTGGTTCTCGTGGTTATCTACAGCAAGTATGTTTTTCGCGGAGTGGGGGTAGCTGTAAGTATCATTAAACCTTTTATATTGGGTGGTATTATTGCATTTATTGTAAATTTACCTATGAAAGGGATTGAAAACCGTCTCTTTAAAAAATGGCAGGGTAAATCTGCAGAGAAACTGAAGAGACCGGTTAGTCTGGTGCTTGCACTGTTACTTTTGGCACTGATTATTACGACGGTGGTGATTGTAGTGGTACCACAGCTGACTACTACGTTCAGAGAACTTGGAAAGAAAATTCCTTTGTTTTTAAATAATCTCTGGGCAGAAATACTGACTTTGAGCAGGCAGTATCCTGAGCTTCAGCAGGAACTTTCACAGATCAATGTAAAGGAATTTGATTGGGAAAGTATATTATCGGGACTGCTATCTTTTTTTAAGAATGGTGTGGGCAGTATGGTGACATCCACCATCGGTATGGCAAGCAGTATTATCGGTGGAATTGTAAATGGTGTGATCTCTTTTATTTTTTCATTATACATTCTGAGCCAAAAGGAAAAGTTGGCCGATCAGGGGCAGCGTATTGTACGGGCATATGCATCTGAAAAAATGGCTGACAGAATTTTGAAGGTGCTCAGTCTTTTAAATAAGAACTTCACTAATTTTGTAACCGGACAGTGTCTGGAAGCAATTATTTTGGGAGTATTATTCATCATAGCAATGACTATCTTTGGTATGCCCTATGCAGTATTGGTGGGGGTATTGATTGCTTTTACAGCACTGATTCCCATCGTGGGTGCATTTGTCGGCTGTGGAGTAGGCGCGTTTTTGATCCTGATTGATGATCCCATGCTGGCATTGTGGTTTGTAATTATGTTCCTGGTTATCCAGCAGCTGGAGGGGAATCTGATATATCCTAAGGTAGTGGGCAATTCTGTGGGACTGCCGGCTATCTGGATACTGATGGCAGTTAGTTTAGGCGGAAGTCTGTTCGGTGTTACAGGTATGCTTTTCTTTATACCTTTATTGTCAACCTGTTATGGATTACTTCGGGATAATGTAAATCAGCGTAACCGGGCAAAGCAGGAAACGCAACAGGAAGATGTATCTGTGCAGGAGAAGATTACGGAAGAGGTCCGGGAAGAAAATGTTACCATGGATGTAAATGAACAGGTGATTCCTATATCTGAGAATGATGATGGGCAAGAGGATGCAGAAATATAAAAAGTGACCATAGAATGTCGGATTTTCGTGAATAAAATGTATATATTGTTACAAAAATAAAAAAAATAAAAAAAACTATTGCTTTTTAGAAATGCTTATGATAATATACTATTTGTTCACGGGGTGTGGCTCAGTTTGGTTAGAGCGCCGTCTTAGGGAGGCGGAGGTCGCGAGTTCGAATCCCGCCACTCCGACGAATGAGACTAGCAGAGATGCTGGTCTCTTTTTTTTGAAAAAAACAATAATTTTGTATACAAAACTACAATAGTGTGGTAAAATAAAGAAAATTAG
>JAZODQ010000130.1:0-42248 GCA_045597105.1 Acetatifactor sp. | reverse complement strand
CTATGGCAGAGTAGCCAAGTCCGGCAGGGATAAACGCTGAAGGCATCTAAGCGTGAAGCCCCCCTCAAGATGAGATATCCCAGTTAGTAAGACCCCTTGAAGACGACAAGGTAGATAGGAATGAGGTGTAAGTGCAGTAATGTACTCAGCTGACATTTACTAATCGGTCGAGGGCTTAACCAAGGTTGGAGAGGAAAGAAGTTATCACAGAAGGTAACAATGTTTTGTAGGAAGATAAATCAGTGTTCGGTTTTGAATGTATAATACATTCATACGGCCTAGTGGCTCAGTTGGTTAGAGCGCCGCCCTGTCACGGCGGAGGTCGAGGGTTCGAGTCCCTTCTGGGTCGTTTTTAACAAAAGATTAGTTATTCCAGCAATATTGGGGTCTTAGCTCAGCTGGGAGAGCATCTGCCTTACAAGCAGAGGGTCACAGGTTCGAGCCCTGTAGGCCCCACTTTTTATTAAATGAAATAGTGTGTGCCGATATGGCTCAATTCATGACAATTGAGGAATGAAATGAGTCAATTGTAGGCAGAGCATGCTGATTACAAATCAGTTGCTCAAAAGATAATGTGCCGATATGGCTCAATTGGCAGAGCAGCTGATTTGTAATCAGCAGGTTGGGGGTTCGAGTCCCTCTATCGGCTTATGGATTTATTCCATATGGATGGATTCCCGAGTGGCCAAAGGGGACAGACTGTAAATCTGAAGCAAATTGCTTCGGTGGTTCGAATCCACCTCCATCCATTTGCTTATGCATAATTCTTATGTATGAAGCATATAATTAAATATGGAGCCTGCAATTGCAAGTTCAATAACGCGGGGTGGAGCAGTCTGGAAGCTCGTCGGGCTCATAACCCGAAGGTCATAGGTTCAAATCCTGTCCCCGCTACTACGTCTACATAGACGAATGCCCAGATAGCTCAGTTGGTAGAGCAGAGGACTGAAAATCCTCGTGTCACTGGTTCGATTCCGGTTCTGGGCATTTTTTAAACCCTAAATGTACAAGCATTTAGGGTTTTTTCTTTTTCTTAGTAGCATAGGAGTCATAAGCATTGCGAAAATTGGCTTGTCATGTTACAGTATAGTGAGTAAGAATTTTAACAAAGAGAGGGATTTCTTATGCAGCATGATAAAAAAATATGGGTGGGAACTTCCGGCGATGAGAAGGTTTATATCTATCCGAAGATGGCAAACCGACATGGTTTAATTGCAGGTGCCACCGGTACAGGAAAGACAGTTACCCTGAAGGTGCTGGCGGAGTCCTTTAGTGATATGGGTGTGCCTGTATTTTTAGCAGATGTAAAGGGTGACCTGGCAGCAATGTGCAGACCGGGAGAAGCATCCGATACCGTAAAGAAAAGAATGGATGAAATGAATCTGGCAGAAAATGGTTACCAGTTCAGTGCCTACCCTACTACATATTGGGATATATATGGTGAAGGCGGTATGCCTCTGCGTACCACTATCTCTGAGATGGGGCCTTTATTACTTAGTCGTATTATGGATTTAAATGATATCCAGACGGATATTATGACAATTATTTTCAAAATCGCAGATGATGAGGGACTTTTACTCCTGGATACCAAGGATTTACGTTCTCTGGTAAGTTATATTTCAGAAAATGCTGATGATTATGAGCATACCTATGGTAAGATGTCAGGACAGAGTTTGGGGGCAATCATTCGTGCGATTGTTGCTTTGGAAGCAGAGGGTGGAGATATGTTCTTTGGTGAGCCTGCACTGAATATCAGGGATTGGATGTGTACTGATTACAGTGGTAAGGGTGTGATTCAGCTTTTGGATTGTCGTAAGCTCATCAATAATCCTACACTGTATTCCACTTTCCTGCTTTGGATGATGTCCGAACTGTTTGAGACACTGCCGGAAGCAGGTGATTTAGAGAAGCCTAAGATGATATTTTTCTTTGATGAGGCTCATATGTTGTTTGATTCCGCATCAAAAACTTTGCTTGAAAAGATTGGCCAGGTTGTAAAATTGATTCGTTCTAAGGGTGTGGGCATTTATTTTATTACGCAGAATCCCAGAGATATTCCGGATGAAGTTCTGGCACAGCTTGGTAATAAGGTACAGCATGCCCTGCGAGCCTACACACCTGCAGAGCAGAAAGCTGCAAAGGCAGCATCACAGTCTTTCCGTGTGAATAAAGAGTTTGATACCTTTGAGGTGCTAACTTCACTTGGTACCGGTCAGGCGATAATCTCTGTGCTGGATGAGGAAGGTATCCCTACCGTTGTGAAGAAATGTGATATTCTGCCACCCCAGAGTCGGATGGGTGCACTGGATGAGAGTGAACGTAAGTCTCTGATTACAGGCAATTTATTATATAGCAGATACAGCGAAGAAGTAGACAGAGAGTCTGCTTATGAGTTGTTAGAGAAGAGAGTATTGGCTACTGCCGAAGAAGAACGTTTGGAAAAAGAAGCAGTTGCTGCGGAGAAACAGCGTCAGAAGGATGAAGCTGCTGCAGAGAAACAACGTCAAAGGGAAAAGGCGGCAGCAAAGAAAGCGGCAGAGAAAGCAGAAGCAGCGAAAGAGCGTCAGGCAAAAAGAGTAGTTAGGAGCGTTGCTAATAGTGCAGGAAGTACGATTGGCCGTGAAATTGGCAACACTATCGGCAAGTCTATTGGTGGAAATTTTGGTAAGAAGCTGGGGGGGAATGTAGGTGCTTCTCTGGCAAGAGGTATTATAGGTACACTTTTTAATCTGAAATAGATATAATGTGTATATAAATTTAGGAGTGAATATGAAACAATTGGAATATCCGTTTGACTCAGAATATATTTTGAAAAAGAAGAAGGCACTTAAGAGAGAGTTGTTAGGGTCACTCCAGCCTTGTATACAAAAGAAAATAGCAATTCTGGGCGGTTCTACAACAAGGGACATTAAGGATATTTTAGAATTGTTTCTGTTGAATTACGGAATACAGCCGGTATTCTACGAGTCCGAATATAATATGTATTGGCAGGATGTAATGTTTGATAATATGCAATTGAAGGAGTTCTCGCCGGATTTAATATATATACATACATCTGCAAGAAATATTATGGAATATCCGAATTTGCGTGATACGCAGGAACAGATAGAGGAGATGTTGCATAGCTGTTATAACCATTTTGAAATGCTGTGGAACAAAATTGAGCAAACTTATCATTGTCCGATTATTCAGAACAATTTTGAACAGCCTTTTTACCGTTTGCTTGGAAATAAGGATATTTCAGATATGCATGGACGGGGGAATTTTGTGCATGCATTGAATACAAAATTTTATGAATATGCACAAACCCATAATCATTTTTATATTCAGGACATTCATTATATGGCGTCCTGCTATGGTCTGCAGAAATGGGCGGATCCGTTCTACTGGCATATGTACAAATATGCTTTAGCAGTGCCGGCAATACCGGAGCTTGCCTTTAATCTGGCTAATATTATTAAGTCCATTTATGGCAAGAATAAAAAGGCTCTGGTGCTTGACCTGGATAATACGCTTTGGGGTGGAATCGTAGGGGACGACGGTGCTGAGAATATTGAAATCGGTCAAGAAACTTCTATGGGGCAGTTGTATAGTGAATTTCAGAAGTATATTAAAGCACATCAGGATTTAGGGGTGCTTTTGACAATTGATTCCAAAAATGATATAGAGAACGCTTTGGCCGGATTAAGCAGACCGGACAGTGTGCTTAAGGCGGAGGATTTCGTCGTGATAAAGGCAAACTGGGAACCGAAGCACAAGAATCTGGCAGAAATTGCCGAGACGTTAAATATAGGGCGTGACAGCTTGGTATTTGTAGATGATAATCCGGCAGAAAGATTGATTGTTAAGGAGCAGATACCGGAAACGGCTGTGCCGGAAGTTGGTACGCCTGAGCAATATATATTGCGTTTGGACAGAAATGCTTATTTTGAGGTGACAAGTATTTCTGAAGATGATTTACAACGTACGGAAATGTACAAGGAAAATGCCAAAAGGCGTGATTTGCAGGAAAGTTTTGGGGATTACAGGGAGTACTTGATATCCCTGGACATGCATGCGGAAATTCGTCCTTTTAGTGAAGTGTATATGTCACGAATTGCACAGCTGACGAATAAAAGCAATCAGTTCAATCTGACGACCAGACGTTGCAGTCAGGCTGAGCTGGAAACTATTGTGACAGATGACAGATATATTACCTGTTATGGAAAATTGTCGGATCGTTTTGGTGATAATGGTGTGGTATCGGTGGTATTCGGTCATAGGGATGAAACACAAAAGACCATATTCCATATTGATTTGTGGCTGATGAGTTGCAGAGTGTTGAAACGTGACATGGAATTTGCTATGATGGATTATCTGGCAGAACAATGTATGGCAGTGGGGATAGAGGAGATTAGAGGATATTATTATCCGACTGCTAAAAACAAGATGGTAAAAGATTTTTATCAGATGCAGGGATTTGAGAAAATAGCGGAAGATGCAGAGGGTAATACGACCTGGAGTTTATATCCGCTATCTGATTATAAAATAAAAAATACAGTCATTAAAGTAAATGAAAGACAAAAAGGAGAGTAAGAATGACAAGGGAAGAAGTGTATACAAGATTAACATCGGTGTTCAGAGATGTATTTGATGATGAGACAATAGAGCTTACTGATGAGACCACCTCAGAAGACATAGAGGACTGGGATTCCTTTGAACATATTAACCTGGTGGTGGCCGTAGAAGAAGAATTTTCTTTCAAAATCCCCATGGGTAAGGTGGTTACTATGAAAAATGTGGGTGAGATGGTAGATATTATTATGGAGATGGGTAACTAGTTTACGGTGAAGATAAATGAGTTTAGTTAGCTTTCAATTTTTTTGCTTTCTGCTGATAAGTCTCGTTGTCTATTATGCAGTAGGTGCAAAAATGCAACAATATATTGTGCTGACGGCAAGTCTGGTGTTTTTTGTGAGTGCTTCCGGGGAGAAGTGGTTACAGATGTTGGCGATGCTTGCTTTTGTGGTGCTGCTTACGTATTGCGGCGCACGAATGATTGACGGTCTCGAAGGTAAGAAACGGACTTGGGGTGCTACCGCGGTTATTGCCGTATTAGTAGCGAATCTGGTGATGTTGAAATATGTATATAATCTGGGAGTGCTGTTACTCTCTGTTTTTAAAATGGACTCAGATATATCCTGGCTACAATTTGCGGCACCCATCGGTATATCTTATTTTACATTATCTGCCATCGGATATTTGATGGAGGTTTATTGGGGAAATTACCGTTGTGAAAGAAATTTTGTGATTGTAGCAGATTTTATTTGTTTCTTTCCCCAGATTGTGTCGGGTCCCGTAGCGCATTTTGGAGATATGTGTAACCAATACAAAGAAAAGCACGGATTGCAATATGAAAATATCAAGTCAGGTGCAATCAGAATGCTTTGGGGTTACTTTAAAAAGCTGGTTATTGCGGACAGAGTGGCACTTGTAGTGCAAGCAGTATATGGGAATTATGCAGAGCGTAGTTCTTTGATAATATTGTTTGCCATGCTGTGTTATGCGATACAGTTGTATACGGATTTTTCCGGATGCATGGATATCATATTAGGTGCTGCTAAATTGTTTGGTATTACACCGCCGGAAAATTTTGAGGCACCGTTTTATTCACGTACCATTCCGGAATTTTGGAGACGGTGGCACATTACACTTGGAGCATGGTTTAAAGATTTTGTAATGTATCCGGTATTAAAGACTAAAACATTTGTAAATTTTGGCAAAAAGGCAAAGAAGCGTCTGGGTAAAAATATGGGAAAAAAGGTACCCACCTATTTGTCGCTACTACTTGTCTGGTTTTTATTAGGGTTATGGCATGGAGGGATATCTTATTTCTTCATGGCATCAGCTATTATTCCATGTGCATACCTGATTTTAGGAGACTTTTTTCAGCCGCAGCTGGAAGGAATTCGAATTAAGCTTAAAATAAGCCCTGATAATGTTCTTTTTGTACTGTTTCAGCGTGTCAGAACAGTGTTACTTATTTGTATTTGCTGGATATTTATATGTACGGAAAGTGTAAGCAGAGGAATAGATGTAATTGGGCATTTTTTCACAAATATAAACTATTCCAACGATATAATGGCGCTATTGGCAGAAGCCGGTATCGGCAAGGGTAAAATGGCAATTTTATTGGTGAGTATTCTGGCACTTTTTATTGTGGACTATCTGAAATATAGAAAGATATCCGTTCTCTCGCTTTTGGATAGGCAATGTCTTGTGGTGCGATGCGGATTACTATATCTGTGTGCGGCACTGATTTTGCTCTATGGCATGGTGGGAAGTTCCTCCTTTATATATTTCCAGTTTTGAGGTAAAGCATGAGTTCGAGTAGGAAAAAATGGATTGGAATGATTTTGTTTGTGTTGCCATTACTGTTGTTACTGACAGGCATTAATTATTTGGCTGATCCGGCAAACGTATTCCACAATTTTAGTGAAGAAATGGCACAGGCCATGATAGAAGGAAATGCTGTACAAGTATATAGCAATAATATGGATGACAGAGAGGTACAGCAATATGTAATTCAAATGATGCCGGATAGGCTGGATGCCATAGTTTGGGGATCGAGTACTGCATTGACGATAGACACAGAAATGGTTGGCGAGGAAGAGTTTTATAATCTGGCAGTGTCTTCGGCAAGCTATTATGATTTCATGGCAAGTTTGGCATTGATGCAATTAAATAGTAAAACAACAGACAGAATGATTATTTCATTAGATTCCCGCATGTTTGATCCGGATGTTTATATGGCTGACGGACGGCACGACAGATTGATGGCGTATTCAGAGTATATGTTAGATTATTTGAATGGAAAGGTTTCGGCAGACGAGATACCGGACTTAGTGGAGAAAACAGGAGTGATGGAAAAGATTAGCACACTTTTTTCCGTATCCTATTTTCAATGGTCGATAGAATATATCAAGACACATGGGCTGAAAGCATTCACGCAGGACAGATGGCAGATAGTTGATGTGGATAGTACCGAAAACAAATATTTGCCCGACTATAGTGGTGTATATGCACAGAGTGCAGAGGAGGTTTCTGCAGAAGAGGTAATAAATGCGTGTAACATTTATTGGATGGAAGCAAACGTGACAGAGTATGCGATGGCAGATGCCGAGAATATGGCGATGTTTGAAAAGGTGATTATGTATTTGCAGGAACAGGGTACGGAAGTGGAGTTATTTCTTTGCCCGTTTGCTCCGGCGTTGTGGGACCGTATTGGGGAGCAGCAGTATCCCATGCTTTTTCAGTTAGAAGAGTATGCATCATATCTGGCAAGCGAGTATGGGGTAAAAGTACATGGTTCCTACAATCCATACAATGTAGGTCTAACCAATGAAGATTTTTATGATGCGCGTCATGTAAAGAAAGGTTCCTTGAAGAGAGTGATTCAGTTTAGCAGTGATGAACCTGAAAATGAATAGAATAGATTTGGGATATATATGGAAAAATGCGAATATAGTCGTGTGAGATAAAACAAGGCGCTGTTGAGCGCCTTGTTTTTTATATAATTTATGATATACTGGAAAAGCAGCAAAAAGAGAAGTTTTTGAGTTGGAGTAAGAAATGAATAAGAAGGATAAAAAGAAAATTATAATAGATCCGACAAATGTGCAGGCGCAGTCAGAAGAGCCTGTGGACAAGATAACGAATGAAGAAATTTCCCTGCAAAAAGAGCAAGCGGTCAGAAGAGCAAAGGAAGCTATAAGAAATTCCTCCATAAACGTAGATGCGGAGGAGGAATTCAAATTTGACAGAATTCGCGAGGATGAACCGGAAACGAAAAAGTACATTGCACAGTCAGCGCCTAAAAAGAAACGTACCGGACTGGTGATTGGAATCAGTATTGTAGCGGGACTATTTCTTGTGGCAGTGATTGCTTACGGCTTTGTGGCAATTCATTATCAGAGTTGTTTTATGCCCGGAACATATATCGACGACATGGATTGTAGCGAGATGGAGGTTGCGCAGGTAACAGCCCAAATCAGACAACAGGAGTTGGAGGATTATTCGCTGCAAATATACGGTAAGGATGCCGCAGGTAATTCGGTTATCCTGGGAACTATTACGGCAGAAGATGTGGGTATGGAGCTGAAGGACGATTTGTTGCAGGTACAGGCATTTTTTGATCGCCAGGAGCCGCTGCTGTGGATACAGAGTCTTGGAAACAGACAGGTAAAGCATGAGCTGACGAAAGAGATTGTTTATGATGAGACTAGATTGGACCAGCTTATTTCCGAAATGAACTGGGCGGAGAATACACAGAATATTGTGCCCAGGGATGCTTATTTAAGTGAGTATTCAGAAGAAATAGGTGGATATGAAATCATTCCTGAAATCCAGGGAAACCGCTTGGACATGGAACGTGTGGCAGAATTGATTAAGCAGGCACTTTATGCTAGAGAGTCCTCTGTGAATCTGGAGGAGCATGCATGTTATGAGCAACCGGAGGTAACAGCGCAAAGCGAGGATTTGGTTGCGTTGAGGGATACATTAAATAAATGGCTGAGCACAGATATTACCTATGATTGGAATGCATCAGAGGTCAAGCTGAACAAACAACAGTTAGCAGAATGGATATCAGTGGAAGATGGCGAGGCAGTCCTTGACGAAGAGGCGGTTGCAGCATTTGTGAAAGAGAATGCAGGGAAATATGATACCTATGGCAAAAATCGTAGATTTGTTACAACACAGGGTGTGGAGTTAACCTTGCCCTCCGGTGCATTTGGTTGGAAAACAGACACAGAAAAAGAGTGTGAAGAATTAATTGCGCTAATAAAAGAAGGAACCGTAGGAGACAGAGAACCGGTGTATTCCAGTAAGGCGCCTTGGAAGGGAACTAATGATATCGGTAATACCTATGTGGAAATCGATTTGACCAACCAGCATTTGTATCTGTATCAGAGAGGCCAGATTGTGTTGGAGACCGATTTTGTATCCGGTCTGATGACCAGAAGTGACTGTATCACACCTCAAGGTGTATTCCGAATCACCTATAAAACCACCAATGCGACTTTGCGCGGTGGAGATTATGAGCAGTATGTAAATTTCTGGATGCCGTTTCATGGTAATTTCGGCATGCATGACGCTACCTGGAGAACGGAATTTGGCGGAACTATTTACCTTACAGACGGTTCTCACGGATGTATTAACTTGCCCTTGGATAAAGCTGGAGAAATTTATAATCAAATGTATGAAGGTCATCCTGTAATTTGTTACTATTACTAGTACATCAGTTATTAAGAAACGGATGTGCAAGGAGAATGTTAGAAGAAACAAATGTGACACGCATGTCATGAGAAAGGCAGAATATGCAGGACGTGTTTGCAAGTTTAACTGAATATGCGAAGAGTGATGCCTATCCCTATCATATGCCGGGCCATAAGAGGCAGGGAATGGGCGCGTTGCCGGAAGAATTGGCACAGCTGGATATCACAGAGATTGATGGGTTTGACAATTTGCATCAGCCGGAGGGAATTTTGCAGGAGATACAGAAAGAGGCTGCGGTGCTTTATGGCGCCGGAGAAAGTTTCCTGTTGGTAAATGGCAGTAGCTGTGGGGTTCTCAGTGCAATCAGCGCAGCGGTGTCAGAGGGTGGTCGTATTCTGATGGTCAGAAACTGTCATAAGTCTGCATATCATGCAGCATATTTGCGTGGCTTGGATATTGTTTATCTATATCCGGATTTGCATGAAACTCTGCCCATGTATGAGGCGATTACACCGGAGGCGGTTGGTGAAGCATTGGAGCGGGAGCAGGATATAGAAGCCGTTTTTGTGGTGTCACCTACCTATGAGGGAAGGATTGCTGATATCAGGGAAATAGCAAAGGTGGTACATGCCAAAGGGATTCCTTTGATTGTGGATGAAGCACACGGCGCACATTTGGGATTTCACCCGGCATTTAGTGGGAATAGCAATCAGTGCGGTGCGGATTTGGTGATTCACAGCGTGCATAAAACACTACCGTCCATGACCCAGACAGCACTTCTGCACGTAAATGGAGAGTTGATTGACACAGAGAGATTGAAACGGTTTTTGCGTATCTATCAAAGTACCAGCCCTTCCTATGTTTTGATGGCAAGTATTGCCAATGCACTTCACGTGGTGGAGGAAGATGGCGAAAGGCTTTTCTCGGAGTTTGTCCGGTTATATGATGATATGGAAAAACGATTGCAGTCTGAAAATATTGTCAGGTGCCCGGCAGGAGAGGAAAAACACTGTCAGGACCGTGGTAAGCTGGTGCTTTACTGTGTAGAAAAATACAAAGACAAAGACGGAAAAGAGCATAAAGGCTTGTCGGGACAAGCTTTATATAATATACTGAAAGATGACTATCATTTACAGTTGGAGATGTCTGCGGACAGTTATTGTCTGGCAATGTTTACCCTTGCAGACGGTGCGCAGGCCTATGACAGAATGGTTACGGCCGTCCGGGATATAAACCACAGATTATATGCAGGAGAAGTGTTGCAATCGGAAAGTATGGACTGCTTTGGTTTGCAGAGTGTAGTCCAAAGCGAACAGAAGATTCGTTCCCTAATGGAGCATCTTCAGGTGCAACAATCCGGAGGCTGGTTGCTAAAGGCTGCATGGGATGCACCGAAGCATAGTGAACCGCTTCCAAAGGCCATAGGTATGCGTTGTGGTGAATTTATAAATTTATATCCCCCGGGAGCGCCTATATTGGTGCCTGGTGAGCAGATTACCCTGGAATTGGCGGAACTGATAGAATTTTACAGACAACAGGGAATGAATGTGCAGGGAGTGACATGCAAAGAGAATGTGACGTGTGTGTCAGTAATTTCGGACGCATTAGATGAAATGTCAGAATAACACAGAATTTTCGGCCCGGGAGAGCCGGGATGGAGGTTGTAATGGGAAAGATCGTATGCCTGATGGGTAAAAGCTCTACGGGCAAGGATACCATATTTAAAGAAATACTGAAGGAAAACCGATATTCCTTAAAGACTATCGTGCCTTATACGACCAGACCCATTCGCCGGGGCGAGAGGGATGGAGTGGAATATTTTTTTGTGAATGAGGAGCGTTACAAGGAATTGGAAGCGCAGGGCAGGGTGATCGAAGCCCGGACCTATGATACTTTTCACGGACTTTGGAGATATTTTACCGTGGATGACGGTCAGATGGATTTGTCCAAGGATAATTATATTCTAATCGGTACTTTGGAAGCTTATAAAGGATTAAAAAAGTATTTTGGACAGGACAAGCTGCTTCCAATTATGATAGAATTAGATGACGGGGTACGTTTACAGCGTGCGCTGAATCGTGAGAAAAAGCAGGCCGTTCCCAAATATGAGGAAATGTGCCGCAGATTTTTGGCAGATAGTGAGGATTTTAGCGCAGAAAAGATACAGGAGGCAGGAGTTGACAGGAGCTTTGCAAATAATGAGTTGCAACAATGCCTCAGAGAGATTCACGACTATTTGGAGCAAATGCTGTAAATAGCAGAGGAAGGAGTGTGAGTGGATGGACATCAAGGTAAATCAGACCATGCCGACCGGTCAGGTGCAGCAACAGCAGCAGACTGTAAGCAGTGACGGTACATTCAAATTCACACTGGCGTCTCACATTGAAGAAGCGGAGCTTCAGACCAGATTGCAGAATCTGATGGCGGAGATTACCATTGAAGGAGAGAAACTGGCTAAACGGCGGGATGTGCGGGATATGAAGCATTACAGAGGCCTGGTGAAGTCTTTCCTTAATGAGATAGTGACCCGTTCCCACAGCTTTACCAGAGAGAATTCACTGGATAGGCGGGGACGCCACAGAGTATACGGTATTATCAGACTGGTGGATGAGAATTTGGACTTGCTGGCCCAGGAGCTGATGAAGGATGAGAAGGACAATTTATCCATTTTGGCAAGGATAGGAGAAATCAGGGGACTTTTACTGGATATATTCACCTGATTTATGAATTTATACAATAGGAGGAGCGTATGGCAGGATTTCATGACATTATAGGACAGGAACAGATAAAGGAACATCTGCAGAGTGCAATTACTTCCAAGAAGATTTCCCATGCTTATATTATCAATGGTGAGAAATCTTCCGGTAAGGAGTTCATTGCCAATGTGTTTGCCATGGCGCTACAGTGTGAGAATCCCCGGGGAGCAGAACCCTGTCAGGAATGTCATTCCTGTAAACAGGCATTGTCGGCCAATCAGCCGGATATCATCAAGGTGCAGCATGAAAAGCCCAATACCATCAGTGTAGATGATATCAGGACGCAGATAAATAATGATGTGGCGATTAAACCCTACAGCAGTCCGTATAAGATTTACATCATAAATGAAGCAGAGAAAATGAATACGCAGGCTCAAAATGCAATCCTGAAAACACTTGAGGAGCCGCCGGAGTATGCAGTAATTATTCTGCTGACTGCAAATGTGAATGCATTACTGCCTACAGTACTCAGCAGATGTGTAGTGTTGAACATGAAGCCTGTATCCGATGAGCAGATGAAGCGTTATTTGATGGAAGAGATACGCGTGCCGGATTATAAGGCGGCGGTTTGTGCGGCTTTTGCCAGAGGAAATGTAGGAAAAGCAAAAGCATTGGCAACCAGTGAAGAGTTTGACAATGTGAAGAGCGAAGCGATTTCCTTCTTAAAGTATGTACAGGACATGGAATTGCATGAAATGATTGCAGCCATCAAAAAGATTAGTGATTATAAGCTGGATCCGACCGATTACCTGGATATCATCACTATATGGTATCGGGATGTGCTGTTATTTAAGGCAACCAATGATGCGAATCATTTGATTTTCCATGATGAAATACAAGAGATAAGCAGAGTGGCAAGGCGTTCCAGCTATGAAGGTCTTGAGAGCGTGATGAAAGCACTTGATAAAGCCAAGACCAGATTAAATGCGAATGTGAATTTTGATTTGGCCATGGAGCTTTTGATGCTTGAAATAAAGGAAAATGGTTGAAAGTGAGGTTTATAGATGATTAAGGTAATAGGAGTCAGATTCCGCGATGCGGGTAAAATATATTTTTTTGATCCCCTGCAGTTTGATATTAAAAAAGGAGATCATGTAATTGTTGAAACTGCCAGAGGTGTTGAGTTTGGTACAGTGGTATCCGGTATTCGGGAAGTGGAAGATGATAAGGTAATTCAGCCCCTGAAGCCGGTACTTCGTATAGCTACTGAGAGAGACAAGGAGCAGGAAGCAGGCAATAAGATTAAGGAAAAGGAAGCCTTTAAGATTTGTCTGGAAAAGATCCAGAAGCATAATCTGGAGATGAAACTGATTGATGCAGAGTATACTTTTGATAATAATAAAGTGCTGTTTTATTTTACGGCAGACGGACGTATTGACTTCCGTGAGCTGGTAAAAGATTTGGCAGCGATTTTCAAGACAAGAATTGAACTGCGCCAGATTGGTGTCAGGGATGAGACCAAGATTATGGGTGGAATCGGTATTTGTGGACGTCCTCTTTGCTGTAAGAGCTACCTGTCTGATTTCCTGCCGGTATCTATCAAGATGGCAAAGGAGCAGAACCTTTCCCTGAACCCTACCAAAATATCCGGTGTTTGCGGCCGATTAATGTGCTGCCTGAAGCATGAGCAGGATACCTACGAGGAGTTAAACCGCAGATTGCCGAACATCGGGGACTTTGTAACCTGTGATGACGGCGCCAAGGGTGAGGTGCAGAGTGTGAATGTACTTCGTCAGCTGGTAAAAGTTATCGTGGATGTAGATGATGAAAAGGAAATCCGTGAGTATGAGGTCAGCAGACTGCGCTTTAAGAGAAAGCACGGACGCAAGGAAAAACTGGAATTATCCAAGGAAGAGATGAAAGAATTAGAGCGTCTGGAAAAGCAGGAAAAGCATGAGAAGCAGGAAGGAAAATCGAAGCTCAATGACGATTAATCTGAAAGAGAACGAAAGATTGGATGATTTGCAACGAAATGGTTATCAAATCATTCAGAATCCTGAGAAGTTCTGCTTTGGAATGGATGCGGTGCTTTTGTCAGGATTTGCAAGAGCAAGAGAAACAGATGTAGTGCTGGACATGGGTACAGGAACCGGAATCATTCCGATTCTGATGGAAGCCAAATACCGTCCGGCCCATCTGACGGGACTGGAGATTCAGGAAGAAAGTGCGGATATGGCAAGACGCAGTGTTGCGCTTAACCAGTTGTCCGAGAAGATTGATATTGTAACAGGAGATATTAAGGAAGCAGACAAATTTTTTGCGTCTGCTTCCTTCGATTGTATTACCTGTAATCCGCCCTATATGATTGGGCAGCATGGTCTGACTAATCCGGATGCACCCAAGGCCATTGCAAGACATGAGATATTGTGTACACTGGAAGATGTTATCCGCCAGGCGGCGAAACTACTGAAGCCGGGAGGGCACTTTTATCTGGTGCACAGGCCCTTTCGATTGGCAGAAATTATGACAACGATGTCACAATATAAATTAGAGCCCAAGCGCATGCAGCTTGTTTATCCCTACGTGGATAAAGAGCCTAATATGGTGTTGCTTGAGGCAGTCCGTGGCGGCAAACCCCGCATGACAGTGGAGAAGCCACTGATTGTATACCAAAGCCCGGGCGTATATATGCCCGAGATTTATGATATTTACGGGTACTAAGAGTGAGCTTTTCACCCCGCTGCAGGCTTGCATTATTTCCCTGTCAGGCACGCTTTCGCTACCTAAAAAAGCGTTGCGTTACTAAGCTCGTGAAGCACATCTTTGATACAAGAGTGTATCAAAGATGCACTTCAGACCTCGCTAAGTAACGACGTTTTTTAAGTACCTGCCAGTGGAAAGAATGCAAGCGCGGCAGCAGGGCAAAAAGCCAAGACACAAAAGAGAAAGTAAAAAGGATAACATCGGGAGAAGGAAGGATTTAGAGGATGGAGTTAGCAATGGATTATAAGGCTGCGTACCGAAAAATGCAGCAGGTGCTGGAAGAGGTGCAGAAAATGGTACACGGCAAGGATGATTGTGTGGAAAAAGTACTGTCCGCAATATTGGCAGGGGGGCATGTATTGCTGGAGGATGTTCCTGGTGTGGGCAAAACAACTCTTGCAGTGGCATTTTCCAAAGTAATGGCATTAAAAAATAACAGAGTACAGTTTACACCGGATGTACAGCCTTCGGATATTCTGGGATTTTCTATTTACAACAAGGAAACGGGAAGCTTTTCCTATAAGCCGGGACCGGTACTTTGTAATTTGTTTCTGGCGGATGAAATCAATCGTACTTCCCCCAAGACTCAATCAGCATTGCTGGAAGTAATGGAGGAAGGTATGGTGACGGTGGATGGCATTAGTCATAAGGTGCCGGAGCCTTTTGTGGTAATTGCAACACAAAATCCTAAGGGAAGTGCAGGAACCCAGCTTTTGCCGGAGGCGCAGTTGGACCGTTTCATGATCAGTATGAGTATGGGATATCCTGACCTGGCAAGTGAAGTAGAGATAGCTAAGGGAAAGAGTTCGCGAATAAATGAACAGCAGGTTAACTGCATTTTGCATGTGGATGAATTGAGACGGTTACAGAATTTAGTAGATCAGATACATGTGCATGATAACATATACAAATACATAGCGAAATTAGTACATGCCACCAGAGAAAATCCGTATATCGAGCTGGGAGTCAGTCCCCGCGGAACCATATCCTGCACTAAAATGGCAAAGGCGAGAGCGTTTACAAAAGGCAGGAATTTTGTGATTCCGGAGGATGTGGTTGATGTATACAAGGATATTGCGAAACATCGAATTGTACTGAATACCAAAGCAAGAGTTTCCCATGTGAAGGAGGAAGCGGTTTTGGACCAGATATTAGGGGAAGTAAAGCAACCTACATCCTATATGAAGAGGGCAGAATATCGTGGCTAGTTATTTAAAAGCGGTTATCCTGATTGGAATCACTTACTATATGGCGGCAATTTACGGAAGTCCTGCCCTTGCATTGCTTAGTTATGCGGAGCTGGCGATTACAGTGTTTTCTCTTTTGGTCGTATTGCGTGAGAGAAAAGTAGTGGAATGCAGATTGCAGGTTCCCATAACCATGACCCAGCAGGAAACGGCCGTAAAGGTGGTGCTGGAAAAGGTAAGGAACGGTAAGCCCTGGGCCGGACGAATTTGTGCAGAGCTGATAATAGAAAATACTTGTTTGGCACAAAAGAGGCATATCCGCCAAAGCGTGAAAGGAGAAGGGGCAGGAACATTTCTCCTGACGCTTCAGGATGCGGGAAACTATGAAATCAGTATAAAGAAAGTACGTATTTATGATTGGTTGGGATTGTTCTATTTGACGAAAAAAAATGATGAAAGAGCAATGGTTACGGTTTTACCTTCCTTTTATCCGGTCAATATCAGGTTGACGGAGGCGGTACGGAATTTTATCGGTGATGCGGAAAGCTATGACAGCCTGCGGAGTGGAGATGATACCAGTGAGACATTTAAACTTCGTGCATTTCAAGACGGTGATAAATTAAAAAATATCCATTGGAAGCTTAGCGCCAAGATGGAGGAACTGATTGTCAGAGAAAGCAGTATGCCTAAGGCCTGTTCTACGGTATTGCTATTGGATAGTATGGTAGAGCAGCGGAAGTTTTTACCGAGAAAATCCGGTGCAACGGATGGCTTTATCAAGGCGGTAGCAAGTTTATCCTTTTCCATAATGGATAGAGGCGTGCCTCATTTCGTAGCATGGTATAGCCGAAGTGAACAGGATATAGTGCGCGCCAGAGTGGATGATGAGGAGAGCTTTTACACTTTTTTATTATATCTCCTTCAGGATTTTGACAGAAAAACAAAATCTGGCGTGGTAGAAATGTATCGTGAAAAATATCGCGCGGAGGTATTGCTACATCATCTTTTACTAAAGCAGAGTCTGCAATTGTATCAAAAAGAGGTATTGATAGCTGAGTTAAAGAGTAACGATTTGGAAAAATCGATTTCTGAAATAGAGCTGATACTATAGAGTAATGAGGTATTCGGAGATGGTGTCAGATAAACATATAAGGTGGAGTGAGAAAGAAACAGAATATACGGATAAAAAGCAAAGCGTTGCAGGTATGTTGCTTTGGTGGCTGCTTGGTGCTTGGTTTGCTTTTGTTACCCGGCAAATGATTGCGGAAGGGGTTGCAGTGGGGACGGATCCGTCCGGCATGGCTTTTAAGTGTCTGGTTTTGCTTGTTACATTCGCTATTGTTTGGGGGAACAGACGCATCGGGCGCATAAGTGGAAAGTTTGTCCGGATAATAGGCAATGTATTGATAATAATAGGCTGTGCTGTAGTACTAGTCATGGTCTATGGCCGGTCAAACAGTGATTTGCCGGGTGGGTTAATGGCCCTTGTAAGAATGTATGCCGACCACTGGAAAAAGAATTTTGGTGTGGACCTGGGTGTGGCTTATGGCAATATAAATGCCGGTGGGGCTGCGCTGGATTTTGTGATTCTGGTGGCCGTACTTGTGGTCCTTTGCGCGGCTGTGGGGATGAAAAAAAGTGTTTGGTTATCCGTAATGCCTCTTTCGGTAGTTGGGCTGTCACTGCTTGTGAATGTGAAACCTCAGTGGGGAAGCCTGGCGCTGTTATTTATTGGCATAGTAGTAGCAATCTATCTGGACAGAGTGGCGGTCTTTCGTTTGAAACAGTTGTCATTGCTAATACTGGTGTTAGGTTTCATCGTGGGACTGATGCCACGGATTATGAAAGAGCCGGCGGAACATGTTTATGAAATAAAAGAGGATTATCTGGCTCTTCAGAAAAATCTGGAGCAGGCGGTAAAAGACTTTGATTTACAGCAGTTTTTTACGGATAATGTATCGGTAACCAATGAAGCGCCGGAGTATGAAGAAAAAGAAGTGATGCTACTGCTAATGAATGAATTGCCTACAGACAGCATTTTCCTGCGGGGATATCACTGTAGCAGGTATTTAGGCGGTGCATGGGAGCGGGGAAACGATGCCTTTGTACGCAGTTGTAAAGAGCAGGGACTGGAGGAAGCCCAGGCTTCCAAAATGCTTTTACAGCAGCCGTATGATGCGTATACATCTATAGGTGAAAGAGTTTCGGAATATACACTAAAATACACAGACTTAGAAGAGAAAACAGCATATTTACCCTACGGAACAGATACAGGCACTTCGGATGCTGCATATGAATTGTCGGGGGACTATCAGGCTACGAAAAGTAAGCGTACAAAGGAGTATACGGTTCAGAGCGTTGGATACACATCGACGGTTTTGATCTTTAACGGACAGGAACTTACGCAGCAGGAGAAAGCGTTCTACAAGTGGTATGGTGATTTTGTAGAGGAAAATTATATGGATGTTCCTGATGACCAGAAAACGGCAAAAGAGCTGGCACGGGAAATAAAAAATAGCTCTGAGTATAAAGAAGATTACAAACTTTATATGGACATGCTATCATATACGCCGGGAAGTGCAATGGAGAAAAATTGGTCCAGAACATTGCTGACTGCTTTGGTGAAAGCAAGGTTGGAGCAGGAGTATACTTACAGTCTGGAGCTTGAAGAGCTTGCTCCGGGGCAGGATCCCGTAGAATACTTTTTGGGGACAAGTAAGGAAGGCTATTGTGTACACTTTGCGTCGGCGGCTGTTATGATACTCCGTGAGATGGGTGTACCTGCAAGATACACATCAGGCTATCTGGTAACGAATAATAAAATCCGTCGACAGGACGGAATGTATGCATTCAGTGTAAAAGATTCTGCCAGCCATGCTTGGGTGGAGATTTATCTGGAAGAATACGGATGGATGCCCTGGGATGTTACCCCCGGCTATAATAATATGGATGATGTCCAGAGTGAATCTGAGCATCAGGAAGAACAGGAGCAGACAGAGGCTTCTGAAAGTACGGCTTCAGAAGAGACAGAGGTATGGGAGGAAAGCTCTGAGGAAGAAGCTTCCGAAGAAACAGTCGATAAGGAGTCTGTTGACGAAGGAGACTTTGGACCGGGAACAGATACGGGTACGGAAGGAACCGGAAATGTAAGCTCTAAGCATGCGGTGCTTATTTTAGTGATGTTGTCAGTACTTGTGATAGGTATCATAGGCTGGAAGGTTCGTAAAGGAAAAGGGATTGACAGAAGTAGGCTGAATACTTATATCAGACGCGGAGATACCAGGCGTGCCGTGCTGCTTATGAACCGCCAGATATATCGGACAGTTTCGGGTTTCGCAAAGAAGGGGCAAATAAGCTCAGATGCGGAATATTTCAGCGTGCTGCAAAATGCTTTTCCGGATATGGAAAAGAAGGCGTGGGAGAATTATTTTGAAACAGTCCGCAGAGCAACCTATTCGAAAGCAGACATTTCGGAAGAGGATGTACGGGAGTGTTATAAGATATATTATGAAATTACCCAAAAAGATAATTAGATTGTTTTGATGGGGATTGCATGTTTTTGCAAAGATATATCTGCACGCGGATTTTGGCAGAGCAGGAAGGAGATTAGGATGTCAGGAACATTATATTTATGCGCCACACCCATAGGTAATCTGGGTGACATGACGCCCAGAGTGATAGAAACCTTGCAGAGTGTGGATATGATTGCGGCGGAGGATACCAGAAACAGTATCAAGCTGCTGAATCATTTTGATATACATACGCCCATGACCAGTTATCATGAATACAATAAGGTGGAGAAGGCCCGTCAGCTGGTGGGGCAGCTCTTGAACGGTCAGGATATTGCGCTGATAACCGATGCAGGCACACCGGCGATATCCGACCCGGGCGAGGTGCTGGTGCAGATGTGTCAGGAACAGGGTGTGAAGGTGACTTCTTTGCCCGGGCCGGCAGCCTGTATTACGGCTCTGACCTTGTCAGGATTAAGCACCAGACGTTTTTGCTTTGAGGGCTTTCTGCCTACAGACAAAAAGGAGAAAAAAGCTGTTTTGCAGGAATTGGCCCATGAGAGCCGTACCATGATATTATACGAAGCGCCCCATCATTTGGTGCGTACCTTGGAAGAATTATACGGGACATTGGGAGAGCGTCGCATTACCCTATGCAGGGAGTTGACCAAGAAGTTTGAGACCGTATTTCCTACCACACTGGAGAAGGCGCTGGAGTATTACAAAACCGAGGAACCCAGAGGGGAATATGTGCTGGTACTGGAAGGCAAGAGCCTGGAAGAAAAGCGTCAGGAAGAAATTGCCTCCTGGCAGGATATGAGTATAGAGGAGCACATGGCCTATTATGAAAATCAGGGCATGGATTCCAAGACAGCCATGAAGCAGGTGGCAAAGGACAGAGGAGTGGGGAAACGTGAAATCTATGGATACCTGCATGGAAATGAATAACGAACGGGGGAAATATTTAAAAATCCATCCGCAGATGCTGGAAAATGCAAGAAAGCAGTTTTGCGCGGATACTTGCCTGAACTGGGAAGAATATCTGCGCTCTCCGGCCAAAAAGGTTTACATCCAAAAGACCTGTTATGCGCCGGAGAGCAGCTGTGTGGCTACGGAAAATGCCCGCCGATATCATCGAAGCGATGCTTTCTTCAATGCCATTATTTGTCTGGGACAGTTGTTTCTGACTGTGGATGAGGTCCTATATGACTGGGCCATAGAACAGTTTGCGGATTGTGAGCCGGAGTGGTTTTGTCAGTTTGACAATTTGCGCAAAATAGATGCAAAGCTGCAGGAGTATGGCAGGCAAATAGGGGATACTCATTTGTATTTTTTACCAAGCGTAGGCTTGTGTGAAGGTGCCGACACAGGTGTCAGAAAAGAGGTTTTGAGCGGACTGGCACTGAAGTGGTATGAAAAAGAGGAAATTGAAGAATTCCGGGAGGGAAATCGTTTCCCTCATGCGCTGGGATATATGCCGGGTCAGCCGGATGCTCTGGCAGTGGCGGCAATGAAGAAGAATTGCGGAGCGGAAAATATTGATGTTTTGAGCTCTAAGAGGGATTATGACCAGAATCAAATGGCGGGTATGTCCGGTGTGAGCATTGACGGTGGCTATCTGTGGCAGGTGGGCATTGATGTGGATAGTGACTTTAGTGGTCAGGGACTGGCAGCAGGCCTTGTGAAGGAGCTCACTATGGAGCTGATCAGAAGAGGCGTCACACCCTTTTATGGCACCGGTGAAGCCCACAGTATATCCAGAGCTGTTGCGTACAAAGCAGGGTATGTGCCTGCATTTGCATCCGTGTATGCGGTGAGGAAAGAGATATAATAGTCCTGTTGCATACTGTGCTGTCGCTGGCATACTCTTTTTCGCGCACGCTCGCGCTACCGGTCAGCGTAGCGGTACATAACGCAGCACAGTACGCTGCGTAAGTGCCGACGCTTTACCAGTACGCTGCAAAAGAGTATGCCAGCGACAGCACAGTGTGCAAAAGGATAAAACATAAGGAGGATAGAATGGCAAGTACGAATTGTGACATGTGTGTCAATTATGTATATGATGAGGATTATGAATGCTACACTTGCTTGGTAAATCTGGATGAGGACGAGATGTATCGTTTCCTGTCCGGGACACAGCAGGCGTGCCCCTATTATCGATTGGATGATGAGTATGGAGTAGTGCGGCACCAGATATAAAAGGATGCCCAACAATGTAAGATAACCGGCTACGGGTATTATATGATGGAAAGATATTTGAAAAAATAGGAGAGAGAGGATATGCTTAGACTCAGACCGTACAAGAATTGTGATGCAAAGACCATCGTTACATGGTGTAAGGATGAAATCAGTTTTAGAAAGTGGACCTCTGACAGATATGAGTCCTTTCCGATTACAGCCGAAGATATGAATAGAAAGTATGTGGATTGTAACGGGGATTGCAGTGATTCAGACAATTTTTACCCCATGACTGCATTTGATGAAAGCGGCATTGTAGGACATTTGATTATGAGATTTACAGATGCGAAGAAGCGTATTCTGCGCTTGGGCTTTGTCATTGTAGACGATTCTCACAGAGGTAAGGGCTATGGCAAAAAAATGATTGCACTTGCTCTGAAATATGCCTTTGAGATATTGCTGGTAGAAAAGGTTACCATCGGTGTATTCGAAAATAATATGCCTGCTTACAATTGTTATAAAGCAGTGGGCTTTAGGGAAGCAGAGATGGACAAGGAAGAACTCTGTCAAGTTTGCGGAGAGACATGGAGAATCCTGGAACTGGAGATAGAGAAGGAAGATTGGTAGTTGGTTGGTAGTAGGCGGGATAATTGAACGCAAACGCAAAAAATAAATTAACAAAAGGGGTCAAGTTTTTGTTAGATTTTTCGGGCTTTTTTAGCAATGTTAACTTGCGTTGCTTGTGGCAACGGGGCTTTGACTGGTAGAATCAGGCTAACAAAAGCAAGGGAGGAACAGGAAATGTTCAATGAAAATTTAAAGACAATCAGAAAAGAAAAAGGTTTTTCTCAGGAGCAGTTGGCTCTTCGTTTAAATGTTGTAAGACAAACCATATCAAAGTGGGAAAAGGGTATTTCGGTACCGGATGCGGAACTGTTAATTAAATTGGCAGAGGTATTGGATGTATCCGTAAGCGATTTATTAGGGGCCCGAATCGAAGTGCCGGAGGATAAAAATGAAATAGAGGTACTGGCAAATGAACTTTCAAAACTGAATGAATTATTAGTTACATACGGTAATAAAGTTTCGAATTTTAAGAGAAAAATATGGACAGCAGTGGGAATAATCATTCTGCTCATTTTTATTGGTGCAATTTATGAATCGTGGACGGATATGTTTCATCAATTCGGACAGAATTTGTATTATATGTTAAATGATTAATAAGTCTGGGTTTTATCCGCCTGTCATGGGTCATGCTGCGTGCGCATACGTTATTATAAGACCAATATGCGGGAGCAAAGCATGTTAAATTATATATGGGCAATTATGATTTTGCTGGGGATTATTTGCGCAGCCTTTACGGGGAGGCTGGATACACTGGCGGACGCGGCGTTAAACAGTGCAGGTGATGCGGTTTCGTTATGCATCACCATGGCAGGAGTGGTGGCGCTATGGATGGGACTTATGGAGATCGCAAAAGAAGCGGGACTGATTCAGAAGATGACAAGAGGAATCGGTCCCTTTTTGAATTTTCTTTTTCCAAGAATCCCAAAGGAGCACGCGGCGAGAGAATACATAGCCACCAATCTGGTGGCCAATATACTGGGACTTGGATGGGCCTGTACCCCTGCCGGATTAAAGGCCATGGAAGCACTGGCCAAATTAGAACAGGAGCGGGGCAACCATAAGCCTAACATTGCCAGCAATGAAATGTGTACCTTTCTCATACTGAATGTATCTTCCCTGCAACTGATACCGGTAAATATGCTGGCGTATCGTAGTCAGTATGGCAGTGCCAATCCCACTATCATCATAGGGCCGGCCATAGCTGCCACATTAATCAGTACAGTGGTGGCAGTTATTTATTGTAAGCTGAAGGACCGGGACGGAAGGGGGAATAGAGCATGAAACTGCTGACTATGATTTCTGACATCATTATCCCCTGTATTATCTTCGGTGTGGTAGCCTACGGTTTGGTGAAAAAGGTGAAGGTATATGAATGTTTTCGGGACGGAGCAAAGGAAGGACTAAAGACGGTAGTAGATATTTTGCCCACGCTAATCGGACTGATGATGGGGGTGGGAATACTTCGTGGTTCCGGTTTTTTTGATATATTGGGTGCAGTGCTGGACCCTATTACTTCGCGAATCAATGTGCCTACAGAGCTGATTCCCTTATTGGGAGTAAAAATGTTTTCCTCCTCTGCAGCTACGGGATTGGTGCTGGATATTTTTAAATCCTATGGACCGGATTCCTACATCGGCATGGCAACATCCATTATGATGAGTTGTACGGAAACCATCTTTTATACCATGAGTGTGTATTTCCTGGCGGCCAAGGTTACCAAGACCCGTTATACCTTGAAAGGGGCACTGCTGGCTACATTGGTGGGAACAGTGTTTAGCATTATTTTTGCCGGAGCACTGGTGTGAATTGGTAAATGAAAAGCCCGGCGATGCCGGGCTTTTCCATACTCTGCAAAGGGTGAACTATTTGGTATAGAATTGTTCGGATTCTGCTACCGTTTCCTGACTTCCTGTTGTGTACAGTGCCCTGTACTCGGAAGGGGAACAGTCCTTTAAGCGTTTGAAGGTTCTGTTAAAAGAGGACAGGCTGGTAAAGCCGGATTTCAGGGAAATCTCCGTAATAGGCAGATTCGGTATAATCAGCATCTGCTCTGCAGCTTTAATTCTTTTTGCGCTCAGGTAGTCATAAAAGGTCTGGTTCGTATACTGCTTAAACAATCTGGTGAAATAGAACTTGGAGAAGCAGGCAATAGAGGCAGCCTCTTCCAGTGTAATATTTTCAGAGTAATGATTGTCTATGTAGTCCAGTACCATGGATAAACGGTTCACCAGGGAGCTGGTCTTGGTAGAGGTGTTCATGTCCGGTGCCGTATTACTCATGGCATGTTCGCCGATCTTGGCGAAGAAGCGAATCAGGCAGGCGTAGATGTTCATCTCTCTGGCGATGCTGGCGCTCCAGTAATGCTGGGCAATTTCCATCATCAGTTTAGCTTCTTCCGTATATAATTCCGGATTATTGTCATAAGTAATGTGGATGGGTTGGGACAAAAGTGATAATATAAAGTTAAATCCCGTAATTTGTGAGAAAAAGTCCAGTTCAAAAATAAAAATAAAGCGCGAACCGGTAGCAGGAGGCTTGATGCCGTGAATCGTGCCGGCGGGTATTACATAGATATCCCCGGGATTTAGTATGTATTCCTGTTGCTGGTAAAGCACGGTAAAATTATTTTCCAAAGGCATGATAATTTCCAATGCAGTATGCCAGTGGGGGGAGTGAACCCTGGTCTGGGTGTTGTACCAGAAACGCATGGTGGAGCCTTTTATATATTTAGCAAACTCCATATTGCCTTCCAGAAAAGGTTCGTAATCAGGAATCATATCAGGCTGCATTTCGTATTTTTTCTTCTCTTCGGGGGTTAATGTATATAGTTCTTTGGGATTCATAAAATCACTCCTTAAACGATTATCAAAAATGACTGGGCAAATATTGCGGTCATCTTTGCCAAATTTTGTCCTTGGTAAAAGCTGCAAACCCACTTTTTATAAATATTGTAAGCATATTATATCATATCTAATGAAAAATGCAAAGCGGTTCTGGTGTTTTCAAGATAAAAATGGGCAATAATTGCGTGTCGCATATTGCAAATATTGTGTAAATAGAGTTTAATAGATATTAACAGACTAAAAAGTGTTCGGAAAAGGGAAAGCACATGGGAGAAAAAGAGGTATTTTATTTAATAGGCGGTATATTGCTTGGTATTATCCTATTCTGTGTAGTGATATATTATTTCAGAAAAAGCAAAGGGCCGGCAGACATCGATATGATGGAAGGGCATGATTTTGAGAGGTATTGTGCAGCGCTGTTAAAACAGAGAGGTTTTCTGGAGGTAGAGATTACAAAAGGCAGTGGGGATTATGGTGTGGATATTCTGGCTGAAAAGGATGGTGTTACCTATGCTATCCAGTGTAAATGTTATGCACAGCCTGTGGGAGTGAAGGCTGTACAGGAGGCATATGCGGGGCGTGATTACTATGACCGCATGGTAGGTGCGGTGCTGACCAACCAGTATTTCACCACGCCGGCCGTAGAGGCGGCCAAGCGTCTGAAGATACTTTTATGGGACCGCGGTTATCTGGAAAGTATGATTGCGGAAGGGAATGAGCGCTAATCATTCAGTAAGTGCTTTCTGCAGGGAGTCAAAATCAGAAGGCCCCTGCTCCAGCATAAAGGTGTGGAAGCGGTAATCAGTGTAGGTGGTTCCCCACTTTTCACGGGCAAGTTGCTGCAGATTACAGATTTCCAGATAGCCCAGATAGTACTTGGGGTAATTACAGGGATCTTCTACAATATATTCATATACTGCCAGAATGTCGGCGGCATCTGTAACCCCGAAGGGTTCAAGAAGCGGCCGGATATCCTCGGGCAGAGCGTTTTCATAGTGAATTACATAGTCCAGCAAAGAATAAAGGCATAGCTGCATACTGCGGTTATGCTTTTCCATTTCTACGCAGGCTGCATCTGCCAGTCGGTGTTCCTCCCGCAGCATTTCGCTGACGTAATCATAAGCGATAAATTCCACATAGAGTGCCCAGCCCTCCAGATAGCCGCCGTACCAAAGCAGCTGACGCAAGGAGTTTTCTTCCTTTGCGGTGAAGGAGCGGTTGTGGAACACGGTCTGGTACAGGTGGCCGGGAAAACCTTCATGGGCCAAAGTGGTATAAAGCTCCAAATCCGTATAGGAGGAAGGATTGTTCAGATAAATGACATTGGTGTCACTATCATCAAAGGGAACGGTCAGGTAAAAGGCAGGGGCACTGTAGGGTGAAAGGCTGGGATGTACGTCCTTTACAATTACTTCCGGTTCGGAAAAGCCGGCAAACAGGTAAGAGGGAAAATCCTTGTCTATACGCCTTCGCAGGTCACTTAGCATATCCTCCGTGCTTTCGAAAGAAAGGTCGAGATATGCGCCCCGTTGTAAAGCATTTACCAGGTCGGCGCTTTCTGCAACCAGTGCACACAGCCGGTCGTATTCCTGTTGTAATTGCCGGATGTATAGTGCTTTGATATCTTCGGGCTTACGGCAGGAACCGGTTTGGGAATTTAATAAAAGCCGGTAGTATTCGGCACCGCCTTCAGCGGCGGCAAGGCCTGTCAGTGGTTTGTTACTTTCCTGTAACAGGAAGAGGCCGTCTGCCAGAGATTCATAGGCGGGTAGCACCACGTTTTTCAATAGCTCATTATGCTTTTTGATATAGGTATCTATTTGTCTGGCATCCAGAGTGCCGGGGGCGGTAGCATTTAACTTTGCAGCAAGTTGCTGAAGACGTTCGGTAAAGCACAATTGCAAAAAGTGAGTGCCGGACAGAATTTCCTCCCGGGTAATAATGGTGTCACATTGTGTAATCACTTTGTCCAGTGAAGCAGAGGGCATGAAAAGACCTGCCTGCTTTTTCTCCTGTTCGTAGAGCAGCAGGGAGGCAAAATATTGGTCGGTCTGACCTAAGAGACTTAAATAATCCTCTACATCCCGGATGCTGCGAAAAGTATATTCCGACAGCAGAAGCGGTAACTGGACATGCATGCCGCCGGAGGGAGACAGGGGTTCCCGGAAATATGGATATTCCCCCAGTTCCAAAGACAGGGATAAACTCTTTTTCAGCAGTTGCAGCAGATAGGCGTCGGTTTCCCGTAAGTTTGTTTCGTTTATACTGTTTAAACTGTTCAAAGTGTTCTCTAATTGAAGCAGCTGTTCCGCTTCACCGGCAGAATCATAAAGGGGAAGCGCAGGTATATAGGAATCAATACCATGCTGTTCGGGATATGCCAGCGTATAATGCAAATCAATGGTGCTTGATGTGAGTTGCTTAGTGAAAAGTTCGCGGGACAGTCTGTCAAAGGTGCTTTGGTCGTTGCAGAGAGTGTGAATGAGTAAAACACCGGCGACGACGGCTGTGAGACAGGCGATGGCGATAAGGGTTTGCCTGGGAGTAAGTTTTGGGCGTTTGTTCAAGGTATGTATTCCCTTTTGTCCATATTTTTACTAGTATATGAGGAGGAAATCCGGCTTATGAAAAAGGGTTTATATTGACTTTTGAAAGAATACCTCTATACTTATAAGTGAGAATTCTAATCCGGTCTGAGGGGCTGTGTTTTTTTCGGGAATTCACATCGATATAAGAGATATTTTTCGTGGAAAGAAAGGAAGTAATTCGAATGGTAAAAGAGCGTATTTTGGCGGGCAAAACTGCCCTTGGTATTGAATTCGGTTCTACAAGAATTAAAGCAGTGCTGGTGGATGAGACACATGCACCTGTTGCGCTGGGTACCCATGATTGGGAAAATAGATTGGAAAAGAATATTTGGACCTATAGTCTGGAGGATATTCATACCGGTTTGCAGAGCTGTTATAAAAGCTTATGTGAGGATGTGCAGAGCAAGTACGGTATCACTTTGCAGACCATCGGTTCCATCGGTTTCAGCGGTATGATGCATGGCTATCTGGTGTTTAATGCACAGGATGAACTGCTTGTGCCCTTCCGTACCTGGAGAAATACCATGACGGAGGAAGCTTGCAAGGTGCTCACACCTGAGTTTCATTTTAATATTCCCCAGAGATGGAGTATTGCCCATTTATACCAGGCGATTTTAAGCGGTGAGGAGCATGTGAAGGATATCAGCTTCATGACCACTCTGGCAGGTTACATACATTATCTTCTGTCCGGTGAAAAGGTGCTGGGTATCGGCGAGGCTTCCGGTGTATTCCCTATTGATTCCGAGACTATGGACTATGATAAAGAGATGATCGGAAAGTTCGATGCACTGGTTGCAGACAAGGGCTTTGATTGGAAGCTTAAGGATATTTTGCCCAAGGTACTTTGTGCAGGTGAAAAAGCAGGCTGTCTGACCGAGGCGGGTGCAAAGATACTGGATCCTTCAGGTAATCTGCAGGCAGGTATCCCCATGTGTCCTCCCGAGGGTGATGCAGGTACCGGCATGACTGCGACTAATGCGGTGGCAGTAAAAACCGGTAATGTATCCGCAGGTACTTCCGTATTCTCCATGGTGGTGCTGGATAAGAAGCTGCAGGGCGTTTACGAGGAAATTGATATGGTAACTACCCCTGACGGTATGCCTGTTGCAATGGTACATTGCAACAACTGTACCTCTGATTTGAATGCATGGGTAAATCTTTTTGATGAGTTTGCGACGACCTTTGGTATGAAGGTGGATAAGAACGAATTATACGGTACATTGTATCGCAAGGCGCTGGAAGCAGATGTGGACTGCGGCGGACTGTTGGCATACAATTATTTCTCCGGTGAGCCCATTACCGGTCTGGACGAAGGCAGACCCATGTTTGTGAGAATGCCTGATGCCAAGTTTTCATTGGCCAACTTTATGAGAAGTCACTTATATAGTGCGTTAGCTACATTAAAGGTAGGTAATGATATTCTGCTGAAAAAGGAACAGGTAAGCGTGGACTGTATGATGGGTCATGGTGGTTTGTTCAAGACTCCTGTGGTAGGTCAGCAGATTCTGGCAGCAGCCATGAATGCGCCTGTAACCGTAATGGATACTGCAAGCGAAGGCGGTGCATGGGGCATGGCTATTCTGGCAGCGTATATGGTAGAAAAGGCAGAAGATGAAAAGCTGGCTGATTATCTGAATAACCGTATTTTTGCAGGTCAGACAGGAACAACCATTGAGCCTAAGGTAGAGGATGTAGCAGGCTTTGATATTTTTGTGGACTGCTATTTAAAGACCATACCTGCAGAGAAGGCAGCAGTGGAAGGGTTAAGATAATTATTCCATGAGTTCCGGCAGACTTGAATAATGTCCTATACAGACACGCTTCCGCTCCGTAAAAAAGCGTTGCGTTACTAAGCTCGTGAAGTACATCTTTGATACAGAGGGTATCAAAGATGTACTTCAGACCTCGCTAAGTAACGACGTTTTTTAAGGGTCTGCAGTAGGACATTATTTCAAGTCCGCCTAGTGCTATGGTGATACAGAAAAATATTTAAACGAACAGTAAATTATCAGTTAGAGCATCAGTATAAAAGAAAGTGAAAAAATTATGTTAGAAGAATTAAAGAAATTAGTATATGAAGCGAATATGGATTTGCCCAAGTATGGTCTGGTGACTTTTACATGGGGCAATGTCAGTGCCATTGACAGAGAGAAGGGGCTGTTTGTGATTAAACCCAGCGGCGTGGAATATGATAAGCTGTCCCCCGAAGATATGGTAGTAATGGATTTGGAAGGCAATAAGGTGGAGGGACGTTATAATCCTTCTTCCGATACGGCCACACATCTGGAGCTTTACAAGGCTTTCCCGGAAATCGGTGGTGTGGTACATACCCACTCCTCCTATGCAACCAGCTGGGCGCAGGCAGGACGCAGTATTCCCTGCTACGGAACCACTCATGCAGATTATATTTATGGTGAAGTGCCTTGTGTGAGATGTCTGACTGCTGAGGAAATAGAGGAAGCATACGAAGAGAATACAGGACATCTGATTGTAAATGAATTCAAACGTCTGGAAAAGGATCCCATGGCTGTACCTGCAGTACTTTGCAAGAATCATGGTCCTTTTGCATGGGGTAAGGATGCCAAGGATGCGGTGCACAATGCGGTGGTACTGGAAGAAGTGGCCAAGATGGCATATCGCGCAGAAAGCATTAATCCCAAGATTGAACCGGCGCCTCAGTCCCTGCAGGATAAGCATTATTACCGTAAGCATGGTGCCAATGCATACTACGGACAGACTGAAGCTGAATAAGTTATATAAAAATTACGCAAACCGTTCTGTAAGTCAGGGCGGTTTGTTTGGTTTAGAAGTTCGGATTTTTTACCAAAAAAAGGCGCTCATTTTCTACATATAGATAAGGGGCTCCAACTGGACTTAAAACCCGAAATATGTTAAGATAAGGGGTAAAGAATTCACGGCCGTTTTTTTGGACGGCAGAATGGAGGAAACGATGAACAATTTAGAACTGCAAAAACGCGCGAATGATGTTCGCAAGGGCATTGTTACCGCAGTTCACAGTGCAAAAGCTGGACATCCCGGTGGATCTCTTTCCGCTGCTGATGTTTTCACATTTCTTTATTTTGAAGAGATGAACATTGACCCTACAAATCCCGACATGGAGAGCAGAGACCGTTTTGTATTATCTAAAGGTCATACCGCTCCCGGTCTTTATTCTACATTGGCAAACAGAGGATTCTTCCCTGTAGAAGATTTAAAGACCTTGAGAAAGCTTGGTTCTTACTTACAGGGTCATCCTTGTATTCATATCCCTGGTGTTGATATGGCATCCGGTTCCCTGGGACAGGGTATCTCTTCAGCAGTAGGTATGGCTCTGGGCTTCCAGATGGATGGTAAGTCCAACAGAGTATACACCTTACTGGGTGACGGTGAGATTCAGGAAGGTCAGGTTTGGGAGGCGGCTATGTTTGCAGGCTTCCGTAAGCTGGACAATCTGGTAGTAATCGTAGATAACAACAATCTGCAGATTGATGGTGCTATTGATGAAGTATGTTCTCCTTATCCTATTGATAAGAAGTTCGAAGCATTCAACTTCCATGTAATCAACGCAGACGCACATGATTTTGATTCCCTGAGAGCAGCTTTTGATGAAGCTAAGGCTACCAAGGGCATGCCTACCTGTATCGTTGTTAAGAGTGTTAAGGGTAAGGGTGTTTCCTACATGGAGAACAACTGTGCATGGCATGGTACTGCACCTAACGATGAGCAGTACGCACAGGCGATGGCAGAACTTGATGCAATCGCAGCAGATTTAGAGAAAGCAGGTGAAGCATAATGGCAGACGTTAAGAAAATCGCGACCAGAGAGAGCTATGGTAATGCTCTGAAAGAGCTGGCTGAAGAATTCCCTGAGTTAGTAGTACTTGATGCTGACCTTGCAGCAGCAACTAAAACAGGTGTATTTAAGAAAGCATATCCCGATCGTCACATCGATTGCGGTATTGCAGAGTGTAATATGGTGGGCGTGGCAGCAGGTCTTGCCCTGGCAGGAAAGATTCCTTTTGTAAGCTCCTTTGCAATGTTTGCAGCAGGAAGAGCTTTCGAGCAGGTACGTAACTCTGTAGGTTATCCTGAATTAAATGTAAAAATCGGTGCTACCCATGCAGGTATCACTGTAGGTGAAGACGGTGCTACCCATCAGTGTAATGAAGACCTTGCCCTGATGAGAACCATTCCCGGTATGGTAGTTATGTGTCCTTCCGATGATATCGAGGCAAAGGCAGCAGTTCGTGCAGCTTTGGAATACATAGGTCCTTGCTATATCCGTTTTGGTCGTGCAGCAGTGCCTGTTATCAATGACAACCCTGATTACAAGTTTGAAATCGGTAAGGGTACCGTAGTTCGTGAAGGTAAGGATGTAACCATCGTTGCAACCGGTATTTGTGTGGATTCTGCAATCGGAGCAGCTGAGAAGCTTGCAGCAGACGGTATCGATGCTGAGGTTATCAATATCTGTACCATCAAGCCTCTGGATGAGGAACTGATTCTGGCAAGTGCTAAGAAGACCGGCAAGGTTGTAACTGTTGAGGAGCATTCCGTTATCGGTGGTTTGGGCAGTGCTGTATGTGATTGCCTGAGCGAAAAGATGCCTACACCCGTTAAGAAGATCGGTATGCAGGATATCTTCGGTGAATCCGGTTCTGCAGCTGCATTGGTTGAGAAGTACGGTTTGGATGCAGCAGGCGTATATAAGAGTGTAAAAGAGTTTTTATAAAAGCAGTTACGAGAGGGAGAAAGAGCATATGAATATTTTAGCGCCCTCCATTCTGTCAGCTGACTTTTGGAAACTGGGTGCGCAGATTGAGGAGGCTCAGAGAGCCGGTGCCAAGTATCTGCACATCGACGTTATGGATGGAAATTTTGTTCCTTCAGTTTCATATGGTTCCCCTGTGATTCGTTCGCTGCGTAAATCTACAGATTTTTTCTTTGATGTACATCTGATGGTTATACATCCTGAGACTTACATTGAGCGTATGGCGAAGTGCGGAGCGGATTCAATCAACTTCCATTATGAGGCCACAGAAGATGTGGCAGGAGTGATTGGTCAGATTCGTCAGGCCGGCAAAAGGGTGGGTATTACCATTAAGCCCGGTACACCGGTATCCGTATTGGAGTCTTATCTGGATAAGGTAGACATGGTACTTGTCATGACAGTTGAGCCGGGTAAGGGTGGTCAGAAGCTGATTCCTGAGTGTCTGGATAAGGTTTCAGAGCTGCGTCAAATGTTAAGTGAGAAGAATCTGCAGGTAGATATTCAGGTGGACGGAGGCATTACCGAGGAGAATGTGGCAGATGCCATAAAAGCGGGTGCCAACGTGATAGTAGCAGGCTCTGCGGTATTTCTTGGAGATATTACGCAGAATGTTACAAACTTGTTAAAAAATATGTAAATGTATATACTTTACCGAAAAAGTTGCTGATTTCAGCAACTTTTTCGGCATTTATGGCATTGTTTTTATTTTTGTATATCAGTATACTATGGAATGTAATTTTTGAAGGAGGAACAAGTAGTATGTCAGTTGACAATTTTTTAACGAATGAGTATTTATCTGACTTGAACGCTTACTGGCGTGCAGCAAACTATATTGCAGCAACACAGTTATATCTGTTAGATAACCCTATGCTGAGAGAGCCCTTAACCATGGATCAGGTTAAGAAGAAAATCGTAGGTCACTGGGGAACAGTACCCGGACAGAACTTTATTTATGCACATATGAACCGTGCAATCACAAAGTATGATCTGAATATGATTTTAATTTCCGGACCCGGTCACGGCGGAAACTTCTTTGTGGCAAACTCTTACTTAGAGGGTACATATAGTGAGGTATATCCCAATATTTCCAGAGATTTAGAGGGTCTGAAGAAGCTGAATAAGCAGTTCTCTTTCCCCGGCGGTATTTCCAGCCACGTAGCACCTGAAACTCCCGGTTCCATTAACGAGGGTGGTGAGCTTGGTTATTCTATCGCTCATGCTTTCGGTGCTGTATTTGATAATCCCGATTTGATTGCAACCGTTATCGTAGGTGACGGTGAGGCAGAAACCGGACCTCTGGCTACTGCTTGGCATTCCAATAAATTCTTAAATGCAAAGAACGATGGTGCAGTTCTTCCTATTCTGCACATGAATGAGTATAAGATCAGCAATCCTACTGTTCTGTCTCATATCTCCCATGATGAAGTAGAGAGCTACTTCCACGGATGTGGTTGGAAGCCTTACTTTGTAGAAGGTTCCGATCCTATGACCATGCATAAGCTGATGGCTGAAGCTGTAGATGCTTGTGTTGAGGAGATTAAGGCTATCCAGAAGGATGCAAGAGAAAACGGCAACAATGAGAGACCTTTCTGGCCTATGATCGTGCTGCGTTCTCCTAAGGGCTGGACCGGTCCTAAGTTCGTAGACGGACAGAGAGTAGAAGGTTCCTTCCGTGCGCATCAGGTACCTATTACCATGGAGAAGCCTGAGCACTTAGATTTATTAAAAGAATGGTTATTAAGCTACCATCCTGAAGAGCTGTTCGATGAGAACGGTCAGTTAATCGAGAGATTACAGTATCTGATGCCTAAGGGAGACAGAAGAATTTCTGCTAACCCTCATGCAAATGGTGGTAAGCTGTTACGTGACCTGCGTGTGCCTGATTTCAGAGATTACGCTGTAGAAGTGAAGGCTCCCGGCTGTGTAGAAAAGCAGGATATGATTGAGCTGGGCGGTTTCGTTCGCGATATCTTCAAGTTAAATAAAGAAGCTAAGAATTTCCGTATCTTTGGACCCGATGAGACTATGTCTAACCGTCTCTACAAGGTATTCGAAGAGACCAAGAGAGATTGGAACGGTGATTTCCATGAGGCAGATGAAGATCTGGCTACAGATGGTAGAATCATGGACGCTTACCTGTCCGAGCATATGTGCGAAGGTTGGTTAGAGGGTTATCTGTTAACCGGTCGTCACGGTTTCTTCGCTTCCTACGAAGCATTTATCCGTGTAGTAGACTCCATGTGTGCACAGCATGCTAAGTGGTTAAAGGTTACCAGCGAGCTTCCTTGGAGACAGAAGATTGCTTCCCTGAACTTACTGCTTACCTCTAACGTATGGCAGCAGGACCACAACGGATTTACACACCAGGATCCCGGTTTCCTGGATCATATAGCTAATAAGAAGGCAGACGTTGTACGTATGTACCTTCCCCCCGATGCTAACTGTCTGTTATCTTGCTTCGACCATTGTATCCGCAGCAAGAACTATGTAAACGTAATCGTTGCTTCCAAGCATCCCAGCCATCAGTGGTTGACCATGGATCAGGCTGTTAAGCACTGTACCCAGGGTATCGGTATCTGGGATTGGGCAAGTAATGACCAGGGTGAAGAACCCGATGTTGTACTTGCATGTTGTGGTGACACACCTACCAAGGAAGCTCTTGCAGCTGTTACCATTTTACGTGACAACCTGCCTGAGATTAAGATTCGTTTCGTTAACGTAGTTGACTTAATGAAGTTAGAGCCTCACAGCAAGCATCCTCACGGTTTGACTGACGCAGATTACGACGCTCTGTTCACCAAGGATAAGCCCATCATCTTTGCATTCCACGGCTATCCTACACTGGTACATGAGCTTACCTATCATCGTCACAACCGTAACCTGCATGTACATGGTTATCAGGAAGAGGGTACTATTACCACTCCTTTCGATATGCGTGTACAGAACGAAATCGACCGTTACCATCTGGTAATGGATATCATCAATCAGCTGCCTCAGTTAGGCAACCGTGGTGCATATCTGTTACAGAAGATGCGTGACACTCTGGTAGCTCATGATCAGTACATCGCTGAGTATGGTCAGGACTTACCTGAGGTTCGTGATTGGGTATGGCATACACCCGAGACTAACTAGTCATTTTCATTTGAATATCTATATATAAAGGAAGTCGCTGCTACCTTGAAGGTAACAGCGACTTCCTTATTTTGGCAAAAGGATAACAGGCTTTTCAACCAACTACTTATTTATAAGACTGCTTAGAGTTAGAAGAATTGCTGTTGTTATTGCTGTTGCTGTTTTTGCTGTTGTTGTTTACCTGGTTAGAGGACTTATTCTGATTTCTGGACTCATGAGAGTTAGAAAAGTTGTTGTTAGAGTTGGAATAATTGTTATTATTATTGTTAGACATATATTTCACCTTCCTTTCGAGATTAGTATGTGCCTTAAATAAAAAATCATACATGACAATTACAAGATTTAAGATGAAAAATTTTGCATATAATTTATAAAAAAAGAAGAAAGTATATTGTATTTTTTTGGCAAATGTGAGAACATTCTAAAGGGAAAAGATTTGAATGAGGTAGTACTATGAAGGTTTTGATTACAACGGATTTGTTCACTACTTCTACAAACGGAGTAGTGACATCAGTACAGAATTTACGGGAAGAATTAATTAACAGAGGACATGATGTACGTATTCTGACTTTGTCAGAAGATATGAACAGTCATAAGGAAGGCGATTTTTATTTTGTCAGATCGGTTCCCATCGGGGTAGTTTATCCTGATGTGAGGATGCCTATGACATATCGCAGCAGATTGATTAAGGAATTGATTGAATGGAAGCCGGACATTATTCACAGTCAGTGTGAGTTTTTCAGCTTTCAGTTTGCGCAGCGTATTTCCAAGCTTACGGGAGCACCGCTGGTACATACTTACCATACCTTATATGAACAGTATGTAACCTATGTAGTTCCCAGCAAACGTGTGGGTAAGCACATGGTGCAGAGCCTGTCACGTATGCGTTTAAAAGGAGTAAATGCGATTATTGCTCCTACCAGCAAGGTGGAGGATGCTTTGCGGGGGTATGGCGTGGACAATGAGATTTGCGTGGTTCCTACCGGTATTTCCCTGGAGCAGCATTACCGCAGAGTCAGTGAAGAGGACAGACTGCAGAAACGCAAAGAATTAGGAATTGCAGAAGATGAGCATGTGCTTTTAAATCTGGGTCGTCTGGGTACGGAAAAAAATCTGGAAGAGCTTTTGAACTTCTATAGAGCAGCCCGTTATGATAATCCCAAACTGCGTTTCCTGATCGTAGGCGACGGACCGGATAAAAAGCAGTTGGAGGAACTGGCAGAAAAATTAGGAATTGACAGAAGTGTCATTTTCACGGGTATGGTAAATCCTTGTGATGTGCAGGAATATTATCAGCTTGCAGATGTGTTTGTCAGTGCATCCACCAGCGAAACCCAGGGCCTTACTTACATAGAGGCGGCTGCCAACGGTTTGCCGTTACTTTGCCGTAAAGATGATTGCCTGCAGGATATTATTATTGAAGGTATAAACGGATATGTTTACAGCAATGAAGAGGAATTTCATGAAAAACTGGGTATAATCATGAATAATCCGGAGTGGCGCATTAAGGCCGGCAGACAGAGTGAAAAGATTGCGGAATCCTTTGATAAAGAGCATTTTGCAGCAACAATGGAGACGGTTTATGAATCGGTTATTTCCGGTGAACAAAGCGAGGAAGCGGCGGTACGGACAGGGAACTGAGCCGGAACGCGGAGCAAGGAGGTATGAGGTTTGATAACATATGAAGACATCCGTAAAAATGAAGAAGTATTGGCTTTTTTAAAGAAGGGCGATGCCAACTTGGGAGTGCTGGGTTATACAGAGCATGCGGAGGCGCATTGCGGGTTTGTGGCACACAGAGCAGCGTATGTTTTGCGAACCTTTGGTTATAGTGAGCATGATATAGAGCTGGTAAAGATGGCAGGCTTTATGCATGACATAGGCAATTCCGTTAATCGAAAGCAGCACGCGGAATATGGTGCTTTGTTGGCAAATGATATCTTAAAAGGAATGGATATTGCACTGGAGGACAGAGTGACGATAGTGTCTGCTATCGGAAATCATGATGAGTCCACCGGCGGAGCACAGGATGCTATTTCGGCAGCACTGATTATTGCGGATAAAACCGATGTTAGGCGTAACAGAGTGCGTGCAGATGCTGACTTTGACATACATGACAGAGTGAATTATGCGGTTATGGATACCAATCTTGACATTGATATGGAAAAGCATGTCATTACCCTGGATTTAAATATTGACGAGAGCATCTGCGGCATGTATGAGTATTTCGATATTTTCCTGGGACGTATGATGATGTGTAAAAAGGCTGCAGAAAAGCTGGGAGCCAAGTTCAGACTGACAGCAAACGGTAGCAAGATACTGTAAGGCTTGACAGAAACGGAAAGCTTGTGATAATCTAACAATCAGAAGAGAAAAGCAATGACGAAGAGAGTACACCATTCGGATGCTTTACAGAGAACATTCCAAAGTCAGTGGCAAGCACAGAGCCTGTCAGGAGACTTTAACGCTGAGAGGAATGAAGAGAAAGATGGTGGAAGATGGCTTCTGAGCGGCGCACCGAACCGGACTACGGCAAGGCTGCGACAGGTCCGCCTGTTATAGCGGAAAGGGTTATTGACCCTATGAGGTCTGTTTTGTGAGAAACAGATGAAGAGAAGTGGTACCACGGACATTATGCCCGTCTTCTATTTTGTTTTATGGATAGGAGGCGGGCTTCGTTGCGTCTCCGGATAAAGTTTAAGGAGGAAAGAAAATGAACAAAGACAAGTATTACATTACAACCGCCATTGCGTATACTTCCGGTAAACCTCACATCGGAAACAATTACGAAATCGTAATGGCAGACAGCATTGCCAGATTTAAGAGAAAAGAAGGCTATGATGTGTTTTTTCAGACAGGAACTGACGAGCATGGACAGAAGATTGAGATGAAGGCACAGGACGCCGGCATTACCCCTAAGGAATTTGTGGATAATGTGGCCGGTATCATCAGAGATTTGTGTGATAAACTGAATATTTCCTATGATAAGTTTATCCGTACTACGGATGATTATCATGAGAAGCAGGTACAGAAGATTTTCAAGCGTCTGTATGAACAGGGGGATATTTATAAGAGCTCTTATGAAGGTCTGTATTGTACTCCCTGTGAGTCCTTCTGGACAGAGTCCCAGCTGGTGGAGGGTAAGTGTCCTGACTGTGGCAGGGAAGTAAAACCTGCTAAAGAAGAAGCTTACTTTTTCAAGATGAGCAAGTATGCAGATAAGCTGATTAAGCATATCAACGAGCATCCTGAATTTATTCAGCCCGTGTCCCGTAAGAACGAGATGATGAATAACTTCCTGCTTCCCGGTTTGCAGGATTTGTGCGTATCCCGTACTTCCTTTAAGTGGGGCATTCCTGTAGATTTTGATGACAAGCATGTGGTATATGTATGGCTGGATGCACTGACCAACTATATCACCGGTGTAGGCTACGATGCAGAGGGTAACAGTACCGAACAGTACAAGAAGCTCTGGCCGGCTGATTTACACCTAATCGGTAAGGATATCATCCGTTTTCATACCATCTACTGGCCTATTTTCCTGATGGCGCTGGGTGAGGAACTGCCTAAGCAGGTATTCGGACATCCCTGGCTCCTTATGAACAATGATAAGATGAGTAAGTCCAGAGGCAATGTAATCTATGCGGATGATTTGATTGATTTCTTCGGTGTGGATGCAGTACGTTACTATGTACTTCATGAGATGCCTTATGAAAATGACGGAAACGCTACCTGGGAGCTGATTGCGGAGCGTTCCAACTCCGACCTTGCAAATGTACTGGGTAATTTGGTAAACAGAACCATTTCCATGAGTAATAAATATTTCGGCGGTGTAGTGGCGGATAAAGGTGTACAGTTAAATGACAATGACGCTGCCATCGATGCGGAATTAAAGCAGGTTGCTACTGAGGCGTATGACAAGGTAGTGAACAAAATGGAGACTTTGAGAGTGGCAGATGCGCTCACAGAAATTTTCAGTATCTTCAAGCGTTGCAATAAGTATATTGATGAGACGGAACCCTGGGTACTTGCAAAGGATGAGGCAAAGGCAGATCGTCTGGCTACCGTACTTTACAATCTGGTAGAAGGTATTGTAATCGGCGCATCTTTGTTAGAGCCCTTTATGCCCGAGACTGCCGGAAAGATTGCAAAGCAGTTAAATACGGAGCTCAGAGACTTCGCGCAGTTAAAGGAGTTTGGCCTGTATCCTAATGGTGGTAAGGTAACTGACGCTCCCGAGATTTTGTTTGCGCGTCTGGATATGAAAGAAGTGGCAGCAAAGGAGGAAGAGCTTCGCGAAGCGATGATTGCATCCGTAAAGGCAGCAGAAGGAGCAGAGGAAGCGAAGGAGGAAGAAAACGTAATTGATATAGAAGCAAAGGAAGAAATCAGTTACGACGATTTTGCCAAGCTGCAGTTCCAGGTAGGAGAAATCATTGCCTGTGAGGCAGTGCCTAAGTCTAAGAAACTGCTGTGCAGTCAGGTAAAGGTAGGCAGTCAGGTACGTCAGATTGTATCCGGTATTAAGGCTCATTATACTCCTGAAGAAATGGTTGGCAAAAAGGTAATGGTTCTGGTGAACTTAAAGCCGGCAACACTTGCGGGAGTATTGTCAGAGGGTATGCTTCTTTGTGCAGAGGATGCAGAGGGCAATCTGGCACTCATGACCCCTGAGAAGGCAATGCCTGCCGGCGCGGAGATTTGTTAAGTGTTTCTAAAAAAACTCTAAATACAGTCAAAAGGCTATGGAAATGAGCTATAATGATTTGTATGATGAAGGGTGTTGATTCATATGAATGAAACTGAAATTTTTCCTTATACCATCCGATGGGCTCTTGATGAGGATTGGGAGCCTGCCATGCGGATGGTATGGAATACCTTTCTGAAGTTTGAAGGAAAGGACTATACCCGGGAGGGTGTGCAGAATTTCTTTCGGTTTATAACGGATGAGGATTTACGACAGGCTTTTTTGCGTGGTGAATACAAGCTGATGGTAGCACTGGACGGGAACAGAATCGTGGGTGCGGGTTCGTTGCGGAGTATTCATCAGCTATCGTTGCTTTTTGTGGATCCGGAATATCATCACAGGGGCATCGGACGCATGCTGGTGGAGCTTTTGAGTGATTATCTGGTAGAGGAACTGGGGGAACGCTATATGTTTGTAAAAGCGGCTCCCTATGCAGTGGATTTTTACCGGAAATGTGAATTTCGTGCAGTCAGTGCACCCCAGAGCTACTCGGGAATTGTTGTCACCCCCATGGAAAAGTATTTCTACTAAAAGAATCAATATGTGAGAAAGGAAGAAAAAGCATGAAATTATTTAGTTTGGACAGCCCGTTGATGCATGTGCTGAATAAAATTTCAGACCTGATGTGGCTGACTATTTTGGCATTTTTATGCTGTATGCCCATTGTGACAGCGGGAGCTTCGTTCACGGCGCTGAACTATATGGCCCTTAAGATAGTCAGAGATGAGGAAACTTACATAGCAAAGGGTTTCTTTAAATCATTTACTGCAAACTTTAAGCAGGCAACCATTATCTGGTTCATCATTCTGCTGCTTGGAGCAGTTTTTATCGGAGACATTGCGATTATCTGGAATTTGGAAGGTACATTTTATGATGTGCTGATCGGTATATTTACTATCCTTTTTGTACTGCTCCTGTTTGAGGCTGCATTTGTGTTCCCGATTCTTGCAAAGTTTGACAATACCATTAAAAAGACTATGAAGAATGCATTGGTAATCAGTATTATTCAATTCCCCAAGACCATTGTAATGATTGTCATGCCGGTGGCATTAATTGCATTGATTTTCTTCTTCCCTGTGTTGGTGCCTATCGTATTCCTTTTTGGAATGGGAACCTGCGCCTTTGTTGCAGCAAAGATGTATGATAAATTCTTTGCTAAGATGGAAGACAGAATTAGGGAGGCTATGGGACCTCAGCCGGAAGAGGATGCCGGTGAGTCTATTTTTACAGATGAAAGTAAGCTGCCTCAAAAAAACGAGCAATAGGCAAGGTGCACAACAAAAAAGACAAAAAGTATACAAGTTGACTTAGAAATCAGCTCTTAAGGCCGATTATAAGCAATTCTCACAAACTTCAATAAAATCTTTGTGTAATTGGCGCATGGCACTTTTTTGTGTTTTTCGCTATACTAAGACAGGAGTTAAACGGGAGCAGCCCGTTAAACATATTTTTACTTGATTGTGAACATGAAAGGAGTTTATTATTATGGCAAGTTTATCTTTAAAGAATGTCTGCAAGGTATATCCTAACGGTTTCGAAGCTGTTAAGAATTTCAACCTTGATATCGCAGACAAGGAATTCATCATTTTCGTAGGACCTTCAGGTTGTGGTAAGTCTACCACCCTTCGTATGATTGCAGGTCTGGAGGATATTTCTTCCGGTGAATTAAAGATTGGTGACAGAGTAGTTAATGATGTAGAACCTAAGGATAGAGATATCGCGATGGTATTCCAGAACTACGCTCTGTATCCTCATATGTCCGTATATGACAACATGGCATTCGGACTTAAGTTAAGAAAGGTTCCCAAGGATCAGATTGATAAGATGGTTAAGGAAGCAGCTAAGATTCTGGACTTAACTCCCCTTCTTGATCGTAAGCCTAAGGCTTTGTCCGGTGGTCAGAGACAGCGTGTTGCTATGGGTCGTGCTATCGTTCGTAATCCTAAGGTATTC
>JAZODQ010000129.1:0-12092 GCA_045597105.1 Acetatifactor sp. | reverse complement strand
ATTTCCACTATTGAGCATTTCTCAACCCCCCTGTTTTTGACCACTTTTTTGATATTTTTTTGCATTTTATGTCTTGCAAACGCCAAAAAGCACCGTCCGGCTTGTGGACAGTGCTCGTTCTTTTACTCTCATGCTAAAATTCTATTTCAAATACTGTTCTATCTTTAACCTGACCATTTGAGGGTTAATTGGTATTTTCTTTGTTTCATATGTAAGTATCAGATTATCACCCGCGACAATACTATTCTGTTCATAAAGTGCAATTTTTTGTAATGCATTCTCCACATAGTTCCCATCGTCCATCATCCCCAAATGCTCCCAGTATATTTCTTTTCGCTTCTTTACATTGAGCACGGTAAAATCAGGATGAAATATTCTACCACCCCTTAGCTGGAGCGGGCATTCATAGCGGTACGGAATTCCTTCTGTATGCAATATATCAGCAATGATTACTTCCGATTTTGAGCGCACTCTTTCGCCTTTAGAGGTATAGATTTCCGGGGTATCTTCTCCAATTTCCTTTCCCTGATATACAATACTTTGCCACCGTGCGATATATTGTTCTTCCGTTTCTCTTATGGGATGAATTAATCTCTGGCGCTCTCTGCGCATTTTTTCATATATTTCCTCAGCACTTACCGCAGGACACTCTAAAGTGTATTTCTTTATTGCTTCCAATTCTTTTTCAATACTACGCAAAACTTTCCAATCATAGTCTTTTTGCGCCAACTGTCTCGCAAGCTCTGCATCCTTTTCCCTGATATACGTACCGTTAAAGTCCTTTGGATTGTTTCTTTGGTAGTAGTGTACCTTTTTGTCACGACTACAAATGCGCAAGGAACCTTCCGGCACACTTTGAAGCGCTCTCTCCTTCTCCTTTTTAATCTGACACAAATAGTCTTCTCTCTCTTTTAGTAGCTTTTTAATTTGGTCCATATAATCTCCTCCCTACATATAATATATGATTTTCTATTTACAGCTTGTTCCTCCTATGGAGCACATTCTGACGACAGCAGCATCCCTTTTGTGGTAACTCGAACAGACAGTTTTTCTTTATGGAATAGTTCTATATGACAACGACTCTCTTTCCACCTGTTTTTCGACAGATAGATTTCCTTTAAGAAATAGTTCTATACGACAACAACTTCTTTTTCACCAGCTTTTCGACAGATAGATTTTCTTTAAGAAATAGTTCTATACGACATAGACTCTCTTTCCACCTGTTTTTCAACAGATAGATTTTCCTTAGGAAACAGTTCTATACGACAACAACTTCCTTTTCACCAGCTTTTCGACAGATAGATTTCCTTTAAGAAACAGTTCTATACGACAACGACTCTCTTTTCACCAGTTTTTCGACAGATAGATTTTCTTTATGGAATATTTCTATACGACAATGACTCTCTTTTCATCATTATTTAACAGATAGGTTTTCTTTGGGGAATATTTCCAGACGAAAACAGTTCTTTTCACTGTTTTTGCGAATAGCATTGTGCTATAAGATAATAGATTCTGCCGATGCAAAAGATGACTCTATCGCATCGGCAGATAAATGTTAGAATAATTTATTCGAATTCGATTGTGGCTACGGGTTTCTTGGTAATCTCGTAGCAAACTCTGTTAATGCTGGGAACTTCTGCAGTGATTCTGTCAGCAATCTTCTCCAAGATATCGTAGTCGATTCTTTCGATGGATGCTGTCATGGCATCTACAGTGTTTACGGCACGGATAACTACCATGTAGCCCATGCTTCTTGCGTTGTCACGTACACCCACTGCCTTGAAATCAGGCACTACAGTGAAGTACTGCCATACCTTCTTGTCTAGGCCGGCCTTTGCGAATTCCTCGCGCAGGATAGCGTCGGATTCACGCAATGCATTCAGACGCTCACGGGTGATAGCACCCAGGCAGCGTACGCCCAGTCCGGGACCGGGGAAGGGCTGACGGTATACCATTTCTGCAGGCAGACCCAATTCTACGCCACATGCACGTACTTCGTCCTTAAACAACTGAGCCAAAGGCTCTACCAGTGCAAACTGCAAATCTTCAGGAAGTCCTCCTACGTTGTGGTGAGACTTCACGCACTTTGCAGTCTTGGTACCGCTCTCGATGATGTCAGGGTAAATAGTACCCTGACCTAAGAAGTCGATACCTTCCAACTTTCTTGCTTCTTCTTCAAATACACGGATGAACTCGCCACCAATAATTTTTCTCTTCTGCTCAGGATCTGCTACGTTCTCCAGCTTGCCCAGGAAACGATCGGTAGCATCCACGTAGATGAGGTTTGCATTTAACTGATTCTTAAATACTTCTACTACATTTTCAGACTCGTTCTTACGCATGAGGCCATGATTTACATGTACACAAACCAGCTGCTGGCCGATAGCCTTTAAAAGCAGCGCTGCCACTACGGAAGAGTCTACACCGCCGGACAGTGCCAGCAGTACTTTTTTATCTCCAACCTGACGACGAACCAGCTCAATCTGGTCTTCGATGAAGTTCTTCATATTCCAGTTTGCTTCAGCCTTACAGGTATCAAATACGAATGCACGCATGGTAGCTTCATCAGGAAGCTCTGCAAGCTGCTGCTCACATTTTGCGGTAGGATGGTCAATTGCCATCACAGGGAATCCGCATGCATAGATAGCGGGATCCACATCTACAGCCACGCCGTCTACTACACGGTTCTCACCACCGTTTAAAATAATACCCTTTACATTATCCAGTGCTTTTAATTCATCGGGTGTGATGTCGTGGGGATGAATCTCACTGTATACACCCATATCACGGATTTGTCTCGCAACTACTGTATTTTCTGTACTACCCATGTCCAGAATTACAATCATATCCTGCTTCATCGTCGTCTCTCCTTTGGTATTCAAAAATATTTACCGTTTACGCATTACTCCAATTCCCACATTCAAAATTTGAAATTTGGAAAATACTTTTTCATTATAGTACGAACTTTCTCTAACTTCAATATTTTTTCGCAGTGCTTTTAACGATTTGTGAACTTAGAAAAAAAGGATTTCATTCCATCGCTGATATTTTGTAATTTTTCCACTACATCATTCATATTTCGAAGGGTTACAGAGAGTTCCTGTGTATCCAGTCCCTCTATTGCCTCGTTCAGTGAGTCTATATCCAATGCACTCAATTGTGTGGTTACCTTTTCCCAGTCCACACTTGCCATGGTTTGATTCAGTGTTGCCAATGTATCATTCACAGCCTGTATATCCACTTCTTCCAGCTTCGCTATGGCAGGACGGATATCTCCGGCATATTCTTCAAGCATCGCCATGGCTCTCTCCATCTCCGCATTGATTTCTTCCGTATATCGGGTGAATCCTCTGTAAGCAAGCACACCACCCACCAGAATTAATATCATCAAAATGCTTAGGATTCCGGTGAAAATACGGGTAATCAGTAGTTCCCTACTTAACTTTTTAATCATATTTTCCATATCTGTATTCATATTCTCATCTCCTTTTTATGTATTATACCAATTATTTCCTAAAAAAGCACGACATTCTTGACCTTAGTTACCCTTAGCGGTTATAATACACTTAAAGAAACTAGAAAGAGGTATCATATGCCCCATTCAGATTCCAAAAAGAATGATCAACATTCCACAACTAGACACCGGCTACACATTCAAAGAGTGCTAGTGCTGTCCAGTACGTTACTGTGCCTGCTGGGTATCAACTCTATGTTGCGCAGAAGTTCTGTCGACTACATTCTTTTGATTATATTTGTAGTGTTGGCTATTTGTGGCATTTTTTCCTATATGCTCTATGTATTCGGTTATACGGAAGTGACACAGACCAAGGCTGCCAAAGATCAGCTGTTGGAAATGCTGGCTGAAAAGGCTACAGAGATAACTGATAAGTCACAAGAGCTGTTAGAAATGCAACGAGGTATTATCCTCGGTATGGCAACTATTGTGGAGCGGCGTGACACCAGTACCGGCGACCACATCAGACGTACCAGTGACTTCGTAGACTTACTGGCAACCACTCTGCTGAAAAGAGGCATGTATGCTGACGAAATTGATGAACGTTTTGTTTCCATCCTCCGTCAGGTAGCACCTTTACATGATTTAGGTAAAATCAAGGTTCCCGACTCAATATTGAACAAGCCGGAAAAACTCACTGAAGAAGAAATGTCTGTCATGAAGATACACACTCAGACCGGCGGCGAGCTTGTTTGTCAGGTTATGCAGGATATTACAGACCCCTATACGGTGCAGATGGCCTTCGATGTAGCCACCTTCCATCATGAGCGTTGGGACGGTTCCGGTTATCCCTTCGGAATTGCCGGTACGAATATTCCGCTTTCCGCTAGAATTATGGCTATTGCAGATGTATTTGAAGCCCTGACCGCTACACGCGTTTACAAGCGTGCATATACAGCTGAAGAGGCATTCGCAGCCATTGAAGCAGGTCGCGGCACCAGCTTTGACCCTGATATTACGGATGTGTTCCTCTCACTGAAACCTGAATTCGAAGCGTTTTTGGCGCTTATCAACGGTGAATTATAATTTATAAATATCTTTTAAAATCTAATAGGGTGCCTGACGGCACCCTATTTTTATGTATCTAATATTCTATTTTCACCGATTTGTACTTAAAGCACTCTGAACACCACAAACAATACCGCATAAATCACCGGCTGGTGCAACATGTATATCAAAAGGGAATGTCTACCGATCCACGCCGTCACCACACTCTTCCACCCTTTCAGATACTTAAGCAGCTCCTGCTTCTCCACTATCCCGTAGATAAAATATCCTGTCAGGAACAGAAAAAACCAAGGCAACATAGAGAAATAGTCCGTAGAACGGAAACCGGGGGCCGTAAAACCCAGATAGGTGGTGAAGGAATTGGCATATAAACTGTCCGGTAACCGCATCAGTTCTAGGGAACCGATGCTCAGTATGCCTCGATTTACCTTTTTAAAGAGGATAAACACACTGAAAGAAAGTACTGCCCCCCATACCGGATGACACTTTTTCAGCACTTTATCCAAAGGAATCATAAAGAGCATACAACTTCCCAGCAGTGTAAGCACTCCGTACATAATCGCCTGTCGTGGCATAAATATCAGAGTCACTACGCTGACTAAGCAACCTGCCACTAATACCGTCAACGCCCGCTTTAATTTTTTACTGCCCAGAGACCAGCAAAAGCCGGAAAGTAATATAAAGCACCAACATATACTCTGCTGCCAGATATGGGCAAGCTCTGACTCATACCAGGCCCAATCTGCTCCGAATATATACACAATGTCCCACACGGCATGATAAATCATCATACTAATCAGAGTAATCCCCCGAATGCTATCCAATAACACGTATCTCTTTGATTTCATCGGTAGTATAACTCCTTATTCTATATTTCAATGTCCATGGTATGCGCCAGATGGAGCTGGGTATGCATAAAGACTCTGTCTCCCTCCTGCAATATAATATTGCCATTGGGAATTAGTGTTTTATTGCGACGCTTAATTAGTATAATCACAGAATGTCTGGAAATATCCAAATCGCGGATACGCATTCCGTTCCATGGATTTTGCTTCTTAATCACCATCTCCTTGAGGTGGATGCTCTCGTAACCCTCAAAAGGTTCTGCTCCCAATACCATGGTATCCCCTTTACACAACACTACATCCCCTCTGGGAATCAGCATCTCCTCCTCACGCTCAATCACAGATATAATTACTCCTGCCGGCAGATCCAAATCGGCAATTCGCTTCCCCACCCATTGGTCATCTGCCTCCAGGTGAATTTTAATAAAATGAAGGGCTGCCTCATAACCATACTCTGTGTTTTTCTTAATATTTGCATACTGGTCCACGAATCCCGCGGAAATAATACCTGTAGGGATGGCAACCATTCCGACTCCCAGGAAACTGATAAGTATACCGAACAACTTGCCCAATGTGGTAATGGGATAAATGTCACCATAACCTACTGTAAGCAACGTGGACGTAGCCCACCAGATACCGGAAAAGGCATTACTAAATACTTCCGGCTGGGCCTCATGCTCCAGACTGTACATACACAGACTGGACGCCAGCATCAGCACTAAAATAATAAATACCGAAGAAAGCAGCTGTTGCCGCTTTCCATAAATAACATCCTTGATTACAGCAAGAGAATCATAGTATGCATTGATTCTGAATAATCGGAAAATACGCACAATCCGGATCATACGGAAGGCGATGGTTCCCGCCGGAAAAAATACCGGCAGATAATAGGGCAGGAAAGATAATAAATCGATGATTCCTGCAAAGGAAAATATGTATTTCAACAATGCACGGGGCTCTGATAATTTCGGATACAAAATCTTCGCCGTCCAAAGCCGCAATATGTAATCCACGCAGAAAAAGGCAACCGTCACCCCTTCTGCTACCATAAATATTGTACCGTAGCGCTGCACTAACTCATCATAGGTCATCATAACGCTGACAATGAGATTCACCACAATGGCAAATACATTGACAAAGTCATAGGCCCGACTGATAAAATCCAGATCGTTTCCTACTTCTATGATGCCAAACAGTCTTTCACGTTTTCTGCTCCACTTCTTCTCCATAAACTTCCTCCATCGGATAACCAGTCATAAAAAGAACCAATTCCATTGTATTACAACTTACAGAAAATGGCTAGCAGGAATACTATGAATTAGTAACCGGCTCTGATATTATTTACACGCTTATTTTCTATGGAAATTTCGCTATAATAGCGATTGCCGCCCTCTCCCATAGGTGCCTGGGCTTCAAATCCCACCTTAACAGTTTTGCCCACCGGCAAGGTAAATACACGTACCATCTGATATTCTGCGCCATCTACGGAATAGTGGAATGCAAAGCAATCGTCCACACGGGAAATCTGGAGCCATACACTGTTTCCATCCATCACAGGACCGTTGCAATCATCAGAGATACGATTAGTCACTACAGATACCACCGCAGGCTTTCTGCAGGGCAGGTCAGAATTCTCCAAAGCCAGTTTCGCCCACACGTTTTCGTTCTCATAAACCAGCAAAGCTGCTGCATCATAGAGATTTTTAAACTCCAGTGCTACCTTGGTCCTGAATACAAAGTCACCTGTCAGCTCAGTATAATAAAGAGAGGCAGACGCAACCAATTCCGGAAACGCTCCATTCTCCTTTACCGGACTATTGAAATAATCCGTCTTCTCCGGTGCATAGACAGTGAGTACACCCTCTTTGTAATCCGCGCTACTTTCATTGATCCATTTAAAATTCTCAAAATTCATGATTTTTCTTCCTTTCTCCTTGGTAACTAAATTGTACATTTGTATGTTTTATTATAACAAAAAACAAATAGCAAAGCACTCATTTATTTACTGCTTTATCTGCCCCGGTTTCAAAGCTAGCCCGGTCTACTCTGTACATATTGTAAAATCGGTGTTTTTTCAGTATAATTTATGCAATTACACATTTAACCCAATACTACAGAAAGGCGGTTGTATCATGGATTTCCAAAAAATTATGCACAGTCGGGAATATGATTTTTTACGCACAAATGAACGCTTAGGACGCAGAATTATATTACTTGGACTGGGTGGCAGCCATGCTTACGGCACCAGCAATGCGGGTAGTGATATTGATTTCAGAGGCATTACTTTAAATATGCCTTCCGATTTACTGGGTCTTACTGAATTTGAGCAGTACGAAGATCCACATACCGACACGGTTATATATAGTTTTAATAAGATAGTGAAGTTGTTATTGGAATGTAACCCCAACACCTGCGAAATTCTGGGACTGGACGAAGACCAATATTTAATTAAAGCCCCTTTAGGACAGGAAATCATCGATAACAAAGCCCTGTTTATATCAAAGAGGGCAGCCAAATCCTTTGGTGGATACGCAAGTGCACAATTGCGCAGACTGCAAAATGCAATTGCCCGGGATTCCATGCCACAGCCTGAACGGGAGCAGCATATTTTGAATTCTGTGCGCAATGCTCTGGATGACTTCAATCGCAGATATCAGGATTTTGACGGTGGAAGTATAAAGTTATACATAGATCATGCAGTCACAGCTGATTTGGAAACCGAGATATTTGTGGATGCCAATTACACCCACTTTCCCCTCCGCCAATACGAATCCATGTTTTCCACCATGCATACAGTGCTTCGGGAATATGACAAAATCGGCAAACGCAACAAAAAGAAGGATGATAACCACTTAAACAAGCATGCCATGCACCTGATTCGCCTGTTTATGATGGCAGTTGATATCCTGGACAAAGGAGAAATCCGCACACACCGCAAGGATGATTTGGCACTATTACTCAAAATCCGAAATGGTGGTTTTCAAAGGGAAGACCACACATTTTCCGCAGAATTTTATGATATATTGGCACATTATGAAAGCGAATTGGAACGTGCCACAAAGCACTCTTCCCTTCCTGACAATCCGGATATGGATAAGGTAGAAGCCTTTGTAGAATATGTGAACAGAAAAGCAATTGAAGGTGATTATTAATGGAAATGATATCTAAAATCAAGGAAAAACTGGCAGAAATCGAAGAAAAGGAAAACGTAAAAATACTGTTGGCAATTGAATCCGGTAGTCGCGCCTGGGGCTTTGCCTCCCCTGACAGCGATTATGATGTACGCTTTATCTATGTACGCCCCATGGAAGACTATCTGCGTTTGGATGAGCCCAAGGATATCATAGAATGGCAGCTGGATGATGTACTGGATATTAACGGCTGGGATTTAAAGAAAGCACTGGTACAGTTCAGACGAGGTAATGCTACACTCTTTGAATGGAGCAATTCTCCCGTAGTATACCAAAAGACCAAAGAATGGAACTATATTTATGAAGTAGCCAAATCCTACTTTTCCGCCAAGTCCGGCGTGCATCATTATTACGGTACAGCCAAAAATACTTTTACCACTTACCTGCAGGCGGAAACAGTAAAGTATAAAAAATATTTTTATGCTTTAAGACCCCTCCTTGCATGTAAATATATCGAAGAATATCACTGCCCTCCGCCGGTACTGTTTAATGAACTGCTCAAACTTTCTCTGCCGGAGGACTTTCGCCGTGGAATTGATGAATTACTTGAGATTAAGAAAGTAACCGACGAAAAAGACCTGAATCCTCAGATACCCGTGATTTACGATTTTATTGAGAAGGAATTAACTCTTCAAAAGGAACTGGCTGATACGATGGCCGATGATCATACTAAGAGCTGGGAAGCTTTGAATGAGGTGTTTATTCACACCTTATATAGATGCAAAATGACAACTGATATGCTATAATATATATACTTCTAAACATAAAAAAGAAGTTTTTACTTCGTTCAGACTATTTATTATACAGAAGAATCTTCAATCTTACATATGTACCACATATGAATAGATGTGCTTATTCACATGTGGTATCAGGAGATAAACTATGGAATTCATAAAATACGTATGCCCTATTATTCTATTTACATGTAGCGTTCTGGCCTGTTTTTTCACAACTATTGTTCTATGGTCCCCGGAACGCAAAGCAACGGAAAACCGGCTTCTTGCCGCTCTTTGTCTGGGTAGTGCCATCTGGAGCATGGGATTTGGCGCACTTTTCCTGCAAACGGATACTGAAATAGCTTATTATTGCCGCGTAGTGGGCATGATTGGTACTATTATGTACCTGATTGCAGCTCTGGTTCTTGCATGCCACTTATCCAGCTTAAAAAAGCCCATTACCACTATGTTTCATTCTTTGGCCGGCCTGGGCGTAATTATTTATTTCCTGACTGTTGAGCGCAGTCAGACCATTTATCGGCTGGATACCCTGGGTATGACCTATTCCTTCAAGCCGGGATTAGCCAATACTATATATACAATATATAGCGTTATTATCGCTGTTTCCATTTTTGGTATCAGCATTTATATGTGTTTCTCTAAGACCAAACGAATTCAGTTTTTCGGTAAAATATTCCTACTGATAGATGCTATTGTTCTCTTTGGAACCATTCTGGATACCGTATTTCCGCTGCTTGGCATGTCCGCTATTCCGGGCAGCACTATTACCCAATTTTGGGGCGCCATCGCAGCATTTATTGCGATTCAGGCCAATAATCGTTCCAAAATCAATATTACCAATATGTCCGAGTTCATATATTACTCTCTGGCCATTCCGGTTTTAGTTTATGACAATACGTATACGCTGAAAATCGCCAATGAAGCTGCATCCAAATTCTTTCAGCTGGACCAGGATGCACTTTCACATGAAAATATCACCCCGGAAGCCTTATTTAATATAGGGCCGGACGAGTTATTCTGCTTCGAGAACAATAGTCAGGATAAGGATGTAGTATGTCATCCCCATCAGGCCTACTGCAATTTGTCTATTAATAAAATTACTGACCGCTACGATGATATCATTGGCTACATTATCATTGTAACGGATTTGTCCGAACGCATGAAAAACATGCAGCGTCTGGAGGAAGCAAAACTGGAGGCAGAGTCTGCTAACCGTGCAAAAACTGCATTCCTTGCCAATATGTCCCATGAGATTCGTACACCCATGAATGCTATTATGGGATTTTCTGAATTAATTTTGAAAATGGAAATCCCTGATGCTGTTCAGGAATATGTAACCGATATTAAGAGTTCCAGCCAGAATCTTCTGGCTATCATCAATGATATTCTGGACATTTCCAAACTGGACTCCGGCAAAATGGAACTTTCCTGTGCAAATTACTTTACCCACACTCTGCTGCAGGATGTTTACCTGATCATCGATGTACAGGCACGAAAAAAGGGACTGCAATTCCAGATGACTGCCGACCCCCGTATTCCCAATGAATTGTACGGTGATGTAGCACGAATCCGTGGTGTCCTGATTAATATCCTGAATAACGCTATCAAATATACCCAGAAAGGCAGTGTACAATTCAACATCCGTTTACTGGATATGCAAAACGACAACGCCACCCTGGAATATTCCATCGTCGATACCGGTATTGGTATTAAAGAAAATGCTCTTGCACATTTATTTGACAGTTTTTCACGCTTTGACAATGAGAAAAACAGTGAAATCGAAGGAACCGGACTGGGTCTTTCCATCGTAAATGGGTATGTTAAATTAATGGGCGGTACTGTTTCTGTGGATAGTATCTACGGTGTAGGTTCCACCTTTACAGTCACTTTATCTCAAAAGGTAGTGGACGCTTCCCCCATGAACTATCACCCTGTACAGGTACCTGTGAGCAGTGCCATCAATGAAGAAGCAATCCGCATTACAGATACCCATGTATTGGTTACCGACGATAATCTCATTAATCTGAAGGTAATTAAAAATACTTTGGACCTTTATGGTTTCCGAGTGGATACCGCTGCCAGCGGACCTGATGCAATTCGCCTTTGCAGCGAAAATACTTATGACTTAATCTTTATGGACCAAATGATGCCCCACATGGACGGTGTGGAAACCATGGAACGTATCCGTGCACTTTCCACTCATTATGCCTCCGGCGGCGCCTGTAAAATCATTGCGCTGACTGCCAACGCTATATCCGGTGTCCGGACTGAACTGTTAGAAAAAGGCTTTGATGAATATATGAGCAAGCCGATTTCCATGGATAGGCTGGAGCATATTATCCGCACCTTTGTACCTGCATCTAAGATATTAACGGAATCCGTTGCCACACAGCCACACATTCCAACAACTTTCACGGAATCAACTGCCGGTCAGGCTACTTACCCTGCTTCTCTGGATGCACTGTTACCGGATGTGTATATAACAGACGGCCTGACCCATTGCGGTGGCAAAACAGACCTTTATTTGCGCATTTTGCAGATGGCATATGAATCTGACGAAAAACAGATAAGCGAACTTCAGAGCTTTGGATCTACTAAGGATTATGATAACTTCACCATTCAGGCACATTCCCTAAAAGGACAGCTACTGAATATGGGCGCCGGAGAATTGAGCGAAATGGCACGAGAGTTGGAATATGCTTCCAAAGAAGGACGATATGATGAAATTGCTGAGCTGCTACAGGCATTTGTAGAAACGTATCGTGGACTGATGGAGAAGGTTGCAATTGTATTGGAA
>JAZODQ010000128.1:0-17754 GCA_045597105.1 Acetatifactor sp. | reverse complement strand
GTCTCTGGATTCATTGTACTCTATTTTATGACGATTGACAAATTATATTTGAAAAAGATTATTCCTCAGTAACATTTATATCCATCATATGATTACCGGAAAAAAAGCGGGAATACATCCCCTCCGTCATACTTATCTCCTCATCCGCAGTCACAAACAGTACCTCAGCACTGAAATATTTTGCCAGCTCCATTCCCTTTTCCACCCCAAGGACATAGCAGGCCGTGGAAAGCGCATCACTTAATAGGCCGCTTTCGCTGAGAATGGTAACACTTTTTACATCATTTTCCACAGGATAACCCGTAGCAGGGTCCATAATATGATGATATCTCCTGCCGTCCGCTTCCACGAAACGCTCATAATCGCCGGAGGTGGATACACACCAGTCACCGCTTAATTCCAGATACCCAAGCTGCTCCTGCGTATCAAAAGGATTCACAATCCCCACGCGCCAGGGAGTGCCATCCGGCTTACTGCCATATGTGAGTATACTGCCACCCAGAGAAATAGTCGCTGCAGTAATGCCCTTCTGCTCCTGCAGCATATTACCAAGTACATCCAAAGCAATCCCCTTACCCACAGCACCTAAATCAAGCATATGTCCCTCCGGCATATAAAATGTATTATCCTCCAGCTCCAGGTATTCATAGCCGCTATCAGCCAGTGCTGCCTCAATCCGTTGCTGAGACGGAACCACAAATTCTCCGTCTGAATCCCAGACCCTGGAATCAATATCCCACAAAAGTACCAGCTTTCCCAGGGACACATCAAAGGCACCTTCAGAGGTCTTGGACACCTGCAAACATTCTTCCAGAATCTTTGTCAGTTCAGGCGATATTTCCTGTCTGCTTCCGCTGTTTTGGTTTATTGCAGCAATCTCCGAACCTTCCAGCCTACGTGACAGAAGTTCTCCTTCTAATTGGTCTATCTTTGCAAATATATCATCTGTTATTTTATCATTATCACAAGTATTGTCTACATAAATTGTCTGCTGCACCACCGTTCCCATAGCCACATCCGCATCACGATACACCTGATCTGCGGACGCATCCATGCCGAAAATCCCCTGCTGTCCTGCCCCACAGCCTGTAAGCAGCAAAACAGGTAGGAACCATATATATTTTAACCAATATTTTGACTTCATTTTCCTACTCCTTTTTGCTATACTATTCCCATGAAAACCATTAAACGCTTTGAAAAACAAAACAACCGAACAACAGAACAAGTTACAATAAATCCTTGGGCAATTCTTTTCATATGTCTGATACTTGTACTTCTGCTGCTATCCTTCTTTTGGATCCTGTACCCTTCCGACGCCGCATCCAAAGGCCAGGCCGTGGTGGCACAGATTTATCAGAACGGCACATTACTGGAAACCATCGATTTATCCCGGGTAACAGCTCCTTACGAGCTGACTGTAACCGGAGAAAACAGCCGCCAAAATATCATTTCAGTCAGACCGGGCAGCATCGGCATGCTTCATGCAGATTGTCCCGATAAGCTTTGTGTGAAACAGGGATTTTACAGTACCCCATCCCTTCCCATCACCTGTCTTCCCAATAAAGTGGTTATTGAGCTGAAAGTATGGGATGACACTCGGGAAGATATAATACTGCCTGATATCATCACTTATTGATATACGGATATATCAGCACTTTATCCTTACCCAAGCATGTTCCCTGTGCTATTTCTCCAAATTATAAATATAAAGGATGTTACACCATGCCTATAAAAAAACTGACTACCCTGGCACTGTTTACCACACTTGCACTGGGTATTTATGCAGTGGAAGCCGCGCTTCCTACATTAATCCCTATTCCCGGCATCAAGCCCGGGCTCTCCAATATCATCACTTTAGTTCTTCTCCACCGCTATGGCTTTAAAGAAACACTGACGGTGCTTCTGGCGCGCATATTCTTAAGCACGCTCCTGTTCGGTCAAGCCTTAAGTCTTCTTTACAGTCTGGCCGGCGGCATATGCTGTCTGTCGGTCATGTATCTTGTCAGCAGGCTTTTGCGTCGAAAAATGCTCTTTATCACCGGTATCATGGGCGCCCTCTCCCACAATGCAGGACAATTGTTAGTTGCACTGCTCATCACCCGGGTAATGGGTGTACTGTCCTACCTGCCCTTCCTGATAATCAGTGGTATCATCACCGGATGCTTTACCGGTCTGTGCAGTGGTTTTCTGCTGAAATATCTACCTGGGAAAGAAGCTCTGTAATGGTCTTTCCAGTGATTGGGTGTCGCAGGTTAGGCGCAATTTCATTTAAGGGTTTCAGCACAAAATAACGGTTCTGCATATCCACATGGGGAATGATTAAATCATCATCCTCATATACCAGATTATCATAAAACAAAATATCCAAATCAAGTGTGCGGGGTCCCCAGTGGACCTCTCTTTTTCTGTCCGCCGCAGCTTCTATCAGGTGCAGCTGCTCCAAAAGCTCTGCAGGTGTCCACAAGGTTTCCAGCTCCAGTGCACCATTCAGAAAATCATCCTGCTCCACCCCGCCATAGGGCTTGGTTACAAGAAGCTTCGACACTTTACCCAGGCGTACCTCTTTTTTCTCCTTTAACGCATCAATAGCACCTGTTATATATTTTTCTTTCTCTCCCATGTTGGATCCAAGGGCCACATATGCTTTATGCCAGCCTCTATGAATCTTTACAGATACAGACTCAAAAGGCAGACCGATGGGTGCACTGGGCTTACGAATCTCCAAATCCAGACTTTGCACCAAAGGAAATGTCAGCAACATTACCTCCGCAAGCCTCTCTGCCACAGATTCTATCAGCAGATAAGTATGCTCCTGCATCCAGTTATAAATGAAATGACACACCTCTCCATAATTGGTGGAGAGAGACAAATCATCCGCTCTGCCTGCGGCCCGTGTATGGGTGTACAATACTGCATTGATATAAAAATTTTGTCCCTGCCTGGTTTCCTCCTCATACACTCCATGATGAGCAAAAACCTCCAGATTGTCTATTCTGATTTCATCCATATCATAGTTATAACCATTCTGTTTCATATACGGTTTTCCTTTCTGAACCCATGCACTTCGCAAACCGATACACTTGCTTGTTATTTCTATCTACGTCCTAATATGGCCTCTGTCATCCTGACAGCACGCACATTTTCTTTCACATCATGTACCCGCACAAAGCTACATCCCTTCTGTACTGCCAGCACAGTGGTCACAAGGGTTCCCTCCAGTCGTTCAGACGCAGGCAAATCCAATGCCAGCCCTATAACAGACTTTCTGCTGCATCCCAACAGCAAGGGATATCCTAACTCTTTCAGGCACTCTAAATGATTTAGCATTTCCAGATTTTGTTCAAAACTTTTGGCAAATCCAATACCCGGATCCAGTATGATTTTGTCTTTACGGATTCCCGCCTGCTTTGCCAGCTGAGTGGTCTGTTTCAAATCCGCTACCACATCCTGCAAAAAAAATCTATAGTTTTCTTCTGTACGATTATGCATCAGACAACAGGGAATATCATACCCTGCAATTACCCCGGCCATCATCTGATCATATTGCAGTCCCCAGATATCGTTTATCATATCTGCACCTGCACAGATACCGGCTTGCGCTACCTTTGCCTTGTATGTGTCAAGGGATACCGGAACATCAAATCTGGCTTTCACTTCTTCAATAACAGGTGATATTCTACTAATTTCCTCTTCCTCATTTATCTTTTCATAACCGGGTCTGGTGGACTCACCGCCTACATCTATGATATCCGCGCCTTCCGCAATCATCTGCTCCACATGCAAAAGCGCTCTGTCCATATCCTTCCACTTACCGCCATCTGCAAAAGAATCCGGCGTCACGTTTAAAATTCCCATCACATAAGTGTGTGTGCCTATATCAAATTCACGGTTTCCGATTTTCATAGCATCCATCCTCATCTACACCTATATATGTTAATACATTATCCTGAGATTTTTCTTTTCATCGGACCAGTTACATTCCTCTGACACTGCACATCCGAAGCATGACCGGCTGGCCTTATCCGCCCGATATAGTAGCCCCCGCAGGTTCTGCTCCTCCCGCACACCTACGTCCCTATGGTGCAGTATAGCATCCACAATAACACCTGTTTCTTTATCGTTAAATCCGCATTCCTTCAATATTTCCGGCGCAATCTCCGCACTTGACACCTCATGAGGCACCTTTGCTTCATACTGCCTGTGCTTACCGATATCATGTAAAAGCGCAGTAGCGTAAACCCATTCCTTGGAAATGCCCAGTTGCTCCTCCAAATTGATGATCATGCCGATTCTGGCCACATCCAAAAAGTGCTCCATATTATGACAGCAGAAGCGTCTGTCCGCTTCTGCTGCTCTATTGGCCTCTAAATGATATATGAACTTTTCATGCTGTAATATGGCATTTACTCTTTCCATCATAACCATTCCTTTATATTCCTTATCCAATCAGACAAAACCATACGCAAGGATCCATCTCAGCACGCGTACTATAGCTCCATCCTACATCTGCAGCATCTGGAAAAACCTGTTCTGCAGTTCCTTATCCTCTGCAAATACACCTCTGGTAGCGATGCTGACAGTCTTACTGCCCGGCTTTTTCACGCCACGCATGGTCATGCACATGTGCTCTGCCTCGATTACCACCATAGCTCCCTGTGGCATCAAATGCTCCATCACTGCATCCGCTATCTGTCCCGTCATCTGCTCCTGTATCTGCAAACGTCTTGCATACACCTCCACACATCTGGCCAGCTTACTTAAGCCTACCACTTTACCGTTAGGAATATATGCCACATGTGCTTTACCGTAAAAGGGCATCAGATGATGCTCACACATGGAATAAAAGACAATATCCCTTTCCAGTACCATTTCATTATGATCTACTGTAAATACACGGGATAAATGTTCTGCTGCATCAGCATCCACACCTTCCGTCAATTCCTCATACATTCTGGCGATTCTGTCAGGCGTATCCTTCAAACCTTCACGGTTCACATCTTCACCGATACCCTCCAGCAAAAGTCTGATGCCTTCCTTTACTTTATCGCGATTAACCATTTTTCTTACTGCCTTTCTGCTTTTGTTTCTCTACTATATCCATCAGTCTGCCCAAATAGGACAGGGAACCGAAAGCGATAATCACATCTTCCTTTGCGGCCAGCAGCTGACTGATCTCAACCGCCTCCTCCAGACTGTCCACGGCAGTGACACTTTCATGAACCTTCGCCACTTCCCGTGCTAAATCATAAGCCTGCATGCCTCTGGGCCCCGGCGGGGTAATCGTGATAATCTGATCCGCCAGATGATGTGTTAAGGAAATGATTTTCTCATACTCCTTATCCTTCAATATCCCCATTATATAGATAATTCTCTTATTTGTAAAATAAAATTCTATGGTTTCTGCAAGTCTTTTTGCTGCATCTTCATTATGGGCACCGTCCACCACCATTATAGGCCTGTCCTTTACCACCATGAACCTGCCGGGCCATTGCATGGAAAGGAGTCCCTTTCGCAGCGCATCCTCGGATATCTGATAGCCTTTCTCACGCAGTGCATCTATCGCTTCCACAGCCAGTATGGCATTATCCACCTGCCATTTGCCTGCCATAGTTATTTCTAATTTTTTATAATTCTTATAGCTGAAGCTCTGCTTCTTTATGCCATATTTGACCTGCTTTGCACTACTTACGTCCGCGATGCGCAGCACACTGTCGGTCTTATCCGCTTCTTCTTTCACCACATCCAGCACTTCATCAGCCTGCCGCAAGGTCACCACGTGACAGCCCGGCTTAATGATACCAGCCTTCTGCCTGGTAATTTCTGAAAGTGTCCCACCTAAATACTGCATATGATCCATACTGATGGATACCAATACCGCTGCCTCAGTGGTGGTAATCAGATTCGTGGCATCCATGGCACCGCCCATACCGGTCTCCAGCACTACAATATCACACTTCTTGACTTTATAATACAAAAAAGCAAGCGCTGTTTCCACTTCAAAGGTTGTAGGGTGTGCCAGACCGTCCGCCACCATTTCATCACAGGCCGCCTTTACCTGTTCCAGCATCTCCCCGAAATCTTTTTGTGTAATCATCCGCCCGTTTACTGCAAAACGCTCCCGATAATCAAACACCGCAGGCGAAGTATATCTGCCCGTCCGGTATCCGGCACATTCCAGTACCTTTGCGATATACGCCAGTGTGGAGCCTTTACCGTTAGTTCCGGCTACGTGCACAAAGCGTAGTGCATCCTGGGGATTTCCAAGTCTTTTACAAAGTTCCCTGATACTGCCAAGTCCCGGCACGATACCATAATTCCCCAATTCATCTATATATGCCATTGCTTCCTTGTAATTCATCACAAATCCCTTTCCACTGTGCAATGTTTCTTATGATTTTTTAAGTCCGATTTTCAATATAACTGAATAATTCCAAGCATTTCCGTCAATATTAATGTTAAAACAAAACGGAGTAAGTCTATGAAATCATCCATCAAACGATTTATACAAAATTTCTTATTATGCGGTGTCACCGGCTGGTGTATGGAAATCCTTTTCACAGGATTAAACCAGCTCAGGCGCAGAGACATGACCCTGACAGGCCATTCTTCCATATTCATGTTTCCAATTTATGGCATGGCTGCTTTTCTCCATCCCATTTCCAGACTCCTTTGCAAAAAGCCATTCTGGATACGGGGCAGCATCTACACAGCACTGATCTTTACCGCAGAGTATATCTCCGGCACTGTGCTGAAAAAACATAACTCCTGTCCCTGGGATTATGGGCGCAGTCGCTGCAATATCGGCCGCGTCATCCGACTGGATTACGCTCCTTATTGGTTTTGCGCCGGTCTTCTTTTTGAAATCATCCTGAACAGAAAGGACAGGAACTAACACTCCTGTCCTCTCATCCTATTCGTTATACCATCACAATTTCAAAACCCTTATAGAAACGCTCTATCCGGCTCTGCTTACATATCTGCCATATCCGAAACATCTTCCATGGTACCTGAACCGATATCCAGCATATTTACGGTGCGACGCTTGATTCTCATCTTCTCAGACTGCTCCAACAGGTACTTCTTAATTTCTCTGGAATTTTTAATATGAATCAGCTTTAAAGTAGGATGGGTTGTATCCCCGGTAAAACAGGTCACTGTACCCAGACCAAACATTCTCTCAATCAGTGTTGCGGAATGCTCTACATCCTGAATCTTATAAAGATAACAGTCGTTTTCAACCACCTTTAAGAGTCCCTGACGGATAGTCATCGTCTCTTCCTCAATAATGTACTGTGTAAATGTAAAAGGCAAACCAAAAAATAACCATCTCTTTCTTTCAACAAATGCCATAACTCTATTACCACCTTTCCATAATAAATCATTTCATATAGATAAATATATCTACTCCCTACATTTTCTTATTATAGTAGAAATATCGCATATATGCAAAAGATTTTTACAAAATATCACTCACATATATTTTTACCATAAAATACCCTGCCCGATTGCCTTCTCACAACCAGTGTATCGGTACAATTTTTTGTATTTTCAGTTGCAACACCCCCTCAAAAATGGTATGATATTTACAATAAAAAAAGGAGGTTTCATCATGACTGCAAAGGAATGTATTATGGGACGCAGAAGCATCCGTAAATTCACGCAAGAGCCCGTATCTCACGAGGTTCTGGAAGATATCGTTGCTACCGCTGCATATGCTCCCAGTTGGAAAAACACCCAGATTACCCGCTATATCGCTATTGAAGGTGATATGAAGGAGAAAGTAGCAGCCTGTACCTCCGGTCATCCCGGTAACGGAGCGATTATCAACAATGCTCCCATGCTGATTGCGGTAACCATTATCAAAGGACGCTGCGGCTATGAACGCGACGGTTCCTTTACCACAAACAGAGGTGACTCCTGGCAGATGTATGACGCAGGTGTTGCCAGCGAAGCATTTTGTTTAGCTGCTTATGAGCAGGGACTTGGCACTGTTATTATGGGTATTTTTGATCAGGAGGATATTACCTCTTTATTAGAGATTCCCGAAGACAGAGAATTAGTGGCTTTGATTGCTATCGGTCATCCTGCAGAAGAGCCCGTAGCTCCCAAACGTAAAACTGTGGAGGATTTATTATCCTACATGTAAAGTTAATAAGGTCGAAGAGAATTTTCTCTTCGGCTTTTTTATGGGCAAGAAGACGTATCAGTGCCCTATTGTTAAGAAATAACCGCGTATCAACGCAGAAATGAGGACATCATGCGACACTTAATGAATCCCCTGGATTTTACTATTGAAGAACTGGAACAGCTTTTTGATCTGGCTGCGGATATTGAATGTAATCCCGCCAAATACGCCCATGCCTGCGACGGCAAGATACTGGCAACCTGCTTTTATGAGCCCAGTACCCGTACCAGACTCAGCTTTGAGTCTGCAATGACCAGACTGGGTGGCAGTATCATCGGTTTCTCCGATGCAGCCTCCTCTTCCGCTTCCAAAGGCGAAAGCGTATCCGATACCATCCGGGTTATCTCCTGTTACGCAGATATCTGCGCCATGAGACATCCCAAGGAAGGCGCCCCTATGGTCGCTTCCGAAAAGTCCACCATCCCGGTAATTAATGCAGGTGACGGCGGACATCAGCACCCCACCCAGACCCTTACGGATTTGTTGACCATCCGCAGTTTAAAGGGCGAAATCAAAAATTTCACCATCGGTCTGTGCGGTGACCTGAAATTCGGACGTACTGTACACTCCCTGATTAACGCACTGGTACGCTACGAAGGCATCCGCTTCATCTTCATCTCACCCGAGGAACTGCGTATCCCTGATTACATTACCGATATGCTAAAGGACATGAATATCCCTTACGAAGAAGTGATGAATCTGGAAAATGTGATGCCCGAGCTGGATTTCTTATACATGACCCGTGTACAGAAAGAGCGCTTTTTCAATGAGGAAGACTATATCCGCTTGAAAGATTTCTACATTCTGGATAAGCCCAAGATGAAACTGGCTAAAGAAAACATGCTGGTACTGCATCCTCTCCCCCGTGTAAACGAAATCTCCATTGAAGTGGATGAGGACCCCAGAGCAGCATACTTTAAACAGGCCCAATACGGTGTGTACGTGCGTATGGCACTGATCCTCACTTTACTGAATATTTCAGTGTAAACAGCTCCATTAACGCAGTTTCCTGATGCTGACTATTATATCTTACAAAGGACCCTTGAAAAACGTCAGTGCTTGGCGAGGTCTGCGTGTTCGGAAGCCTTTGCTTCCGAATACAGCACGAGCCTAGCATCTGTTACGCTTTTTCACGGAGCAGACGCGTGTCCGTGTACGATATAATAGTCAGCACCAGGAAACGGACCCTATTTACAAACTATAAATCTCACTACAGAAAGGTTGAAATATATGTTAAATGTAGGAAAAATCGAAGAAGGCTTCGTTCTGGACCATATTAAAGCAGGCAAAAGCCTTTCCCTTTATGAGCATCTACAGCTGGATAAGCTGGATTGTACCGTTGCAATTATCAAAAATGCAAAGAGTAACAAGCTAGGCAAAAAGGACATTCTCAAGGTAGAATGTGATATCGACAAGCTGGATTTGGATATTCTGGCATTCCTGGACCACAATATCACCGTTAACGTGATTAAGAACGGTGAAATCGTGGAGAAAAAGGATTTGGTTCTGCCTAAGATGATTAAAAATGTCATCAAATGCCACAATCCCAGATGTATCACTTCCATTGAACAGGAACTACCCCATATCTTCTATCTGGCAGACGCAGCCAAGGAAGTATATCGTTGTAAATATTGTGAAGAGAAATATTCCGAACGCAGAAAACAAGGCTAAAAATATGGCGATTGCCCAATTCAAAAAATTGAGCAATCGCCTTTTCATTTATATCTCTTCATACATCTCAAACTGTAATATTACTTTGAACAGGTCACCATCCGTAAGTACCTGCATGGTACCGTTTTGCAGTTCTACCAGACTTCGGGTGATGGACAATCCCAATCCATTTCCTTCCATATGTCTGGATTTATCCCCTCTTACAAAACGTTCCTCCAGCTCTTCTGCCGAAATATTCAGTGCATATTTGGACATATTTCTAAATACAATTTCGGCCTTATTATCTACCTGCGCCACACTTAAGTACACGCGGGAATTCTCCTGGGAATACTTGCAAATATTATTCAGCAGATTATCAAATACACGCCACATATGCTTTCCGTCTGCAAGTACGGTCATCTCCTGCTCCGGACTGTTCAGAATCAGTTCCAGATTACTCTCTTCAAAGCGCTTTTCATATTCGCCGCAGGCCTGGGTTAACAACACACCGATTTCGCAAGGCATGAAATTACATTCCAGCGTACCTGTGGTCGCTTTGGACGCCTCCAGCAAATCATCCAGCAGTTTTTTCAGTCTTTTGGACTGTCGCAGCAATACCTCCGAATACTCCTTTATCTGGGTATTCTCCGTAGGCTCATTGCCGATTAAATCTGCATAATTAATGATAGAGGTCAGAGGTGTCTTGATATCATGGGACACATTACTGATCAGCTCCGTCTTCATATGCTCGCTACGGATACGCTCATCTACTGCTTTGGAAATACCCTCGGAAATACGATTCAGATTATCTCCATGTGCCTTGAAATCGCCAAACATTTTCTCCGTATTCACCTTATAGGACAGACGCCCCTCTGCCAGTGCTTCTGTTCCCTTTAGCAATTTCTTGCAAATAATCGCGATAAAAATACATAACGGGAACAGAATGAGCTTCTCAAATATCCAGAACAGCACCAATTCTCCACTTCCCCAAAGCAATAGTGCAAAAAGTTCCAGGACACTTATCAGTAAAAGTACCAAAATAGTTTTAAACACCAAAGGCACACCGGATATTACAGTAGTACCCACAGTCAATGTTTTATCTATTATTTTATAAAGTCCGCTCAATAAATAATAAGTCAGAGAGTACCTAATCAGGGTTCCCGTCTTCCAACGTCTGGCAAGCTCTGTCAGATAAGACATCCCCCAAATAATCCCCAATGTGATTCCTGCGGCAAATACCATCATCCACATGACCATATCATCAAAGTTACAGGACTCTATTGCATTATAGCCCAGTATAATACCACCCACAAATATAGCGGTAACGATTTCAATCGGCACTTTTGCAATAACGCTTTCGCTGATACCCTCGCTTCCGTTTTCATGTCCGGCTGCACTCATCAAAAAGTAAAATAATCCAAGCACAAACAAAATATGTACTGCAGCTACGATGGGCATGGTATGACGATAAGGATACACCTTTTCTGCTACATCAAAGGCTTTTTCATATCGGTCTTCAAATATGGGCATCTTACGCACATATATGGCCACCCTTCTGTTTTCTTCATCCCCACGACCGTAGTAATAATAATCTTCAAATTCATACCGCACATATTCTTTATCATCCTCAAAGGTATGATTAAACTGCTGAAGTTCCCCATCCTTATCATAATAGGCATAAGAAAGATTACTGCCTGCCAGATTATTATGCAATTCACCATACTGGTTGTACCATACTGCACGCAGTATTTCGTTCCGGTCCTCTAACACCATGGGATATATCATCTGCTTATAGAAGTTATCCTGATTGGCCGAATACATGCCTCTGTCATAAAAGAAAATGCTTGCTACCACCAGAAATATCGCTGCCAGACAGCTGTAAATCAGCAAGATATATGCCAGAAGCTTTACGAACCGATTCCCTTTCAGGGTATTTTTCGGCTTTTGGGGCTTCTGCACCACAGCCTGCTCTTCCACATCCATCATATATGCTTCTTCCGCAATTCTGTTTTCTTCGCTCATCCTCTACGTCCTTTCTCAATCTTGTAGCCCTGTCCCCACACTACCTTCAGATACCGGGGCTCCGCAGGGTTAATTTCCAATTTCTCACGCAAATGTCTGATATGTACCGCCACTGTATTTTCACTGCCGTAGGGCTGGTCGTTCCAAATCTCTTGATAAATCTGCTTGGGTGAAAACACCTGACCGGGATGGGTCAAAAGAAGCTTTAAAATATCATATTCTGTGGGAGTTAAAGTTACCGGCTCCCCATCCAGACTTACCTTTTTCTCCAGATCATCCATCTCTATGCCGTCCACCTTCAGTACTTCCGACTTCTGGGTACCGCCGCCAAGCTGCATATATCTGCGCAGCTGTGATTTCACTCTGGCCGCTACCTCCACGGGATTAAAGGGTTTGGTAATATAATCATCCGCCCCTACCGTAAGTCCCAGTATCTTGTCAGAATCCTCACTTTTGGCTGTAAGCAATATCACCGGCACATTGCACTGCTCTCTGATCTTCACCATGGCAGTGATACCATCCATCTCCGGCATCATAATATCCATCAGTATCAGATGCACCTCTTCCCTGCTTATGATATCCAGCGCCTGCTTGCCGTTATAAGCCTCCAGCAATTCATAATTGGCATCATGCAGATAAATCTTCAGTGCGTTTACAATATCCTTTTCATCATCACACAGTAAAATACGATACATATTCTTCCTCCCTATGCTCTTATTATAGCAACTCAATCTTTAACATAAAATTATCCAAACCTTTAAGAATTTATTAACGCGCTTAAAGATTTCTTCCAAATGATATGTAAGAAGGCCTGTTATATCTCTACAACAGACCTTAATTATCCATATTTTTACATCTCTTGTTTTAACGATACACAAGCACATCCACCCAAAGCTTTCCTTTGCGTGTTTCGCGCATTTCCCCTTCCAGTATGAACTTCCCTTTTCCTCTGACGTTAATCACTTCGCCGCCCTTCAGTGCCTTGGAATTATTTTCGCAAAGCCTGCCATCCACAAAGACCTTACCTGTGCGAAAAAGCTCAAGACAGTCGTTTCGGGAAATATTATATACCTTGGATATACAGCCGTCCAATCTCACTGAACTGACCTGTATACTCTCCCTTGCCGGCTCCTCCTGTATGAGTTCCTCATACTCCTCTACAATACTACATTTCACATGTGTATGCCGGATTTGTGTCAGATTATCACATATATACTCTGCCACCGTTTCCAGGCAAAAAAGATAAGCCTCACTCTCTCCTACCTTGATATCTCCCAAGGTACTTCGGTCTATACCCTGATTCATCAATGCTCCCAGAAAGTCCCTGTGGGACAGTTTTTCCGCAAACTTCTTCATCAGCGGCTGTATATGAATACACTTAATGGGAAAGGGCATCTCGTATCCCAGATCCTCCTGTCTTCCGAAACGTACCACCTGACGGTCCGCCCGGGCAAAACCGCCGGATAACGTAACCCCTGCATGACGAAGCTGAGGCTCTATCTTCCAAAAAGCATCCAGCTCACTCAGTCCAAGAAAAGAGGAAAAAGTGTAGATATTTTGTCTGAAGGATTTATCCGCAAGCTCCTTTAAGCGATTCACCAATTGTTGTAACTCTTTATCATTTTCCATATATTATTTCCTTTGTTCCATACATCCTATCCCTTTGGTCATTTTGATATCTGATGCAATCCATAATCTCTTTATGACAGTGCCACATCCAGTATCATCATAACAGCAAAACCCACTGCAAATGCAATGGTACCCAGATTGGAATGTTCTCCCGTGCTGGCTTCCGGCACCAACTCTTCTACTACCACATAAATCATGGCACCTGCTGCAAACGCCAGCATATAGGGCAGAATGGGTGTTACAAAGCCTGCCAGAAGAATTGCCAGTATAGCACCTATGGGTTCCACGATACCTGAAAGCATACCTAACAGGAAGGACTTGCCTCTGCTGTTGCCTGCACTTCTAAGAGGCAGGGAAATAATGGCACCTTCGGGAAAATTCTGAATGGCTATACCGATTGCCAGTGCAATAGCGCCAGCCATCGTCACCGTACCTTCACCGGAAAGTACCCCTGCAAAGATGGCACCACAGGCTGCACCTTCGGGCAGATTGTGAATGGTTACTGCCAACAGCAACATGGCTGTTTTGCCCAGACTGCTCTGCTTGCCCTCCGGCTCATCACTGCCGATGTGGAGGTGAGGAACCAGGGAATCCACTAGAAGTAAAAAGCCAATTCCCAAGAGGAAACCTACGAGCGCAGGCACGAATGCCAGCTTGCCCATATTCTCGCACATATCCATGGCAGGTATCAGCAGGGACCATACGGACGCCGCCACCATCACACCTGCCGCAAAGCCGGTAAAGGCCCTTTGTAAATTCGGGTTTATTTCTTTTTTCAAAAAGAACACGCAGGACGCTCCCAGCGTAGTTCCGATAAACGGAATCAATAATCCTATGATTAAATCTAAATTCATAACACACCTCATTATATAAAATTGATCTGCTCATCTTATCTACCTCATAGCAGATTTTCTTACTATATAATATCACAGGTCATGCTGTTTGGGTACAAAAAAAGGATGCGATAGCGCATCCTTTTTACAAACTCTGCTTTTATACTCGTACACCAAGCCTTTTTCTACGAAAAACTAATAACTTCTTCCTTAGGTGCCTTGGTCTTTTCCACACTGATGGCACGCAAAATTGGGCCTTCTCCCTTGTAGTCCTCCCAATATGCCTTGGTCACGGTGGCGGTCACTTTCACCCACTCCTTCTGCTCCAATGCAGCCGCCCCCTCAAATTCACAGGCATATCCCAGGAATGCAATATCATCTTCACAACAGGTCATGGCCATACGTCCGGGCACGAAATAATTGTCCGGAAAATGCTCGGGCTTAAGTACCATAGCTACGAACTGCAGCTTCTTACCGATATATCGCTCCAAATGGTCCATGGAATCCAGGAACCAGATACCATAACCCTGGTTATCCAGCTCGATGATTTCCTGATTCAAATCATAAGGGAGATCTTCTTCGAATATCTCATCAATCTCACCATTTGCATCCTCAAAAATCACATCTGCCTTAGGATTTACTGCCTTAATATTTCTCTTATAAACATTTAACTCCTCAATGCCGTCGCAGCGGTTAAAAATAATCATCTCAGATTTACGCACCATTTCAGCAAAGAGAGAACGCATATTGTTGTAGTACATGGGGAAAGTAGAACCATCAATCATGGTAATCTGCTGCTCCACCTTCCAGTACCAGGGAAGCTTTAACTCTTTAAAGTTCCACATACCGTTATACTCGATGATGATACGGTCAGCCTTGTACTTTTTCTCCAGCTCCGTCATCAGCGCAGGCGTGAAATCCTCTTCATTTTCAATGATTTCCAGTACTGTACGACTCTTTTTAAGGAGCTTTACATCGATTTCATTCTCGCCCTCTTCGCACATTAAAATCAATGTAGTTCCCTTTATCTGAAAATAAGGCTGTGCCAATGTAAAGGAAATAAACTCTGTTTTTCCGCTTTCCAAAAAACCGTTAATAATATATACGGGCTTCATATCCTGCACCCCTTCTTACTTTCTGAATAATTCTGCCAATTTATCTTCCTTCAGGTTAGAGCCAATGACACAAATCTTGCCGGTCACTTCAGGCTTTCCTGCTCTCACATCATGCTCTTCCGGTACATAATCAAAGTAAATCCATGTGCCGTCCTGTGCAGGCACCATACCCTTGGAACGTAAAATTACGCCACATTCACCGCTGTCCAGTGCTGTAAGGATTTCCTCGATTTCCTCCGCGCTATACTTATTGGGAGTTTCAAAACCAAAGCTGGTAAATACCTCATCCGCATGATGATGGTGATGATGATGGCCGCAGCAGCACTCCTCGTCATGATCATGGTGATGGTGATGCTCTGCTTCATGTAGCAGCTCTGCCATCATATCCTCTAATTTGTCTGCACCTTCGATGGTCTCAAGCACTGCCTTACCATCCAGTTCTGCAAGGGGTGTGGTAATGATAGTTGCTGCTTTATTATGCTCACGAATCAGTTCTACACAAGTATTTAACTTGTCCTGTGTCACCTTATCGGTTCTGCTGAGAATAATGGTTCCTGCATGTGCAATCTGATTGATGAAAAACTCACCGAAATTCTTGATATACATCTTACACTTGGAAGCATCCACTACTGCAACCGCACTGTTTACCTGTACATCAATCTCAGTAGCCACATCCTCTACAGCCTTTAATACATCAGAAAGTTTGCCCACACCGGAGGGCTCAATCAATACTCTTTCCGGTGCATAGGTATCGATAACCTCTTTCAAAGAAGTGCCGAAATCACCTACTAGGGAACAGCAGATACATCCTGAATTCATTTCCTTTATTTCAATACCGGCTTCCTTTAAGAAACCACCGTCAATACCGATTTCGCCAAACTCATTTTCAATCAAAACCGTCTTACTGCCATCTAATGCTTCCTTGAGAAGCTTCTTAATCAATGTAGTCTTACCGGCACCTAAAAATCCGGAAACAACATCTATCTTAGTCATAACTTACCTTCTTTCTGCATAGAACCCCTATGCCGGGTCGCTACCCATTATTTTCTATCATTTTCCCTGGCTTGTCAACACCCAAAAGACAAGGAAAACACCTTACACATCACGTATCTGCTGCCTATTTTACCATCTGCATATTTATGACCAAGCTACGGAAAACATCTCTGCAGTAATCACATGATAAGGCACTGCTACCATTTCTCCCTCTTCGCTTTTGCCACTGATGATACCGATACAATACCCTTCCGCATCCAGCAAAGCGCCTCCGCTCATACCATGTGCAATATCTATCTGTGCCAGTATCATATACTGCTCAAAATCTTCCACATATATCCATTTATTTATCAAAGTGCCCTCATTCATACATACTGTATCACTTCCGGTGTATCCCATCACATATAAGGTATCACCGTCCTGTACTCTGTCCAGCGCACTCTTTTCAAGCGGCGCTGTAGCATAACCACCCTTGCGTAGCAGCGGAATTCTTTCACCGTCAATCTTCAAAAAAGCCAGGTCGGAAGTGGCACTGATAAAGTGCTCATTCACACTCACCTCATATCCGTCCCACAGTCGCACCTTTACTCCCTGAGACACATCTTCCAGCACATGAGCCGCTGTTACAATCAGCAAATCCCCTTCCATGGACCATATGTAACCGCTGCCGCAATAATCTCCTGCCTCTATCCATACCAGATTACCGGTCAGCAGATCCTGTAGCTCTTTAGGCATCACATTATTCTCTACAGTCACCTGTAACACATCCGCCTGTGCCTGTTTCTCTTCATTTACACCGCTCTCTGTCTGTGTTCCTGCGCTTTCTTGGGCAGTGGCATCTCCACCGCAACCTGTCAAAAGTAACATCACCAGCACCCATAAAATTCCGTGTCTTTTCATAATCCTCCTTTGTAAAAAACGGACGCTTAGCAGCACCTTCTATAAACCACCACTGAGCTCACACAATTTCCTTTATCGGTTAGGGTGCCAAAAGGTGGGGTCTGAATTATATCAAGGCAATTTGTACAAAAATATACAATCGCAAACAACTGCAACGTGCTGACAAACTAACCGGTAACTCCGACTAAAGCCTCTCAGCAAAGGCTTCGAGCCTAGTCTTCGTAACCGGTGGATTTTGTCAGTCACTAAAAACGCAGTTTAGATGTTTGCTTATTATATATTTTTGTACAAATTGCCATACTACGTTTTAAATACCACCTTTTGGCACCCTAATCCCATATCTTAACAAAGCGCCGCCTATAGCGACGCTTCCTGCATTTTCATAAAAGTGTAAGCAAAACGATAAGCCGGGTTATGTCGTGAATAA
>JAZODQ010000127.1:0-64045 GCA_045597105.1 Acetatifactor sp. | reverse complement strand
CAGTGGCAGTTCAGAACCTCAGCTTCAGGTACATGGAAGAACTCCGGCATGGCAGGAGCAACCACTGACAGCATCACAGTACAGGGAACAGCAGCCCGAAACGGCTATCAGTACCGCTGTGTGATTACAGACGGAAACGGTAATAAAGTCACCAGTAATGGCGCAACTCTGACAGTAGCATCCGCGTTAAAGATTATAAGTCAGCCTGCAAGCCAGAACGTGACAAAAGGAGCGAACGCGGTATTCAAGGTAACTGCAACAGGAAGCAAGTTAAGCTACCAGTGGCAGTTCAGAACCTCAGCTTCAGGTACATGGAAGAACTCCGGTATGACAGGAGCAACCACTGACAGCATTACAGTGCAGGGAACAGCAGCCCGAAACGGTTATCAGTACCGCTGTGTGATCACAGACGGAAGTGGTAACATGGTCACCAGTAATGGAGCGACCCTGACAGTTCAATAATTTAGGCGGAGATATAAAAATGGCGTGAGACTGTAAAAAGTCTCACGCCATAACTTGTATTAGAGGGAAGATTAAAGAGAATTGAGATTTTTCTTACAATTGTGTAAGAAGTGGAATAGTTATAGTTTCTAAATTGTTTTTCGAATGAATATTTGTTAGAATGAAGAGGTGTCGTAAAGGGAAAATTGCCGTAGAATGCATCTACAGGCAAATGCTGAAATAAACGGCGATAGCGCAAAGGAGGAAGCAATCTATGAAGAAGGGTACAAAGTATCTGGCATTATGTATCATGGTGTTGGCAGTGCTGTTTTGCATTCCGGCGATGGATGTGTCTGCTGAGGGAACGGTACGCACAGGTACACTGGGCACTAACAATGGGGTGCAGTGGAGCTATGACGAGAGCACCAGGACGATGACTATAACCGGTGAGGATAGTGGGCTGGAACAAACCCAAACGTCAAAGGATTATGGATTGATTTATGAGATAAGTTCAGATGTGGAAAGGATTATTCTGAAAGACTTTAAGCCCATTGGAAGTGTGTATAAGCTATTTGCGGGGCTTAGTAAACTAAAAACCATTGAAATGAAAAATTTTAATACCACAAACATAACGAGTATGAACTCCATGTTTCGTGACTGTAGCAGTCTGACCGGTTTGGATGTGAGCGGTTTTGATACCTCAAACGTAACAAGTATGAGCTTCATCTTTTATGGATGTGGAAGGTTGACCGGTCTGGATGTGAGTGGTTTTGATACCTCAAACGTAACGAGTATGAGTTACATGTTTAGAAATTGTTATAAGCTAACAAATTTGGATGTGAGCGGTTTTGATACCAGTAACGTAGTATATATGAATTCCATGTTTGAATGGTGTTATAGTCTGACAAATCTGGATGTGAGCGGTTTTGATACCGGTAACGTGGTAGATATGAATTCCATGTTTAGTAGGTGTGAAGGTCTGACAAATCTGAATGTTAGTAGTTTTGAGACTGCTAAAGTAAAAAATATGACGTATATGTTTGATGGATGTATAGGTTTAACAGATCTGGATTTGAGTGATTTTGATACATCAAATGTGACCAGTATGGAAGGTATGTTTCAGGCTTGCACCAGTTTAAGGAGTCTGGATGTAAGTAGTTTTGATACCGGTAACGTAGTAGATATGAGTTTCATGTTTGGTGGCTGCCGTGGTTTAACCGGTTTGGATGTCAGTAGTTTTGATACCAAGAATGTGAAGGTTATGAGATACATGTTTTCCAATTGTAGCGGTTTGATAAATCTGGACCTTTCCGATTTTGATACCAGGAATGTAAAGAATATGGAGAATATGTTTCAGGATTGCAGGAGTCTGACCAGCTTAAATATAAGTGGGCTTGATACGAGTAACGTGACAAATATGAGCTCCATGTTTATGAACTGCGAAAGTCTGGAAAGTCTTGACGTTAGTGGTTTTAACACTTCTAAGGTAACAGATATGGGTTCCCTGTTTAGTGGGCTTAATAAGTTAGTAAGTCTGGATGTGAGTAATTTTAATACTTCTAATGTCACAGATATGGGGTCTATGTTTTACCATAGTAGTAGTCTGTGTTATTTGGATGTGAGTAATTTTGACACTTCTAACGTGAAGGATATGAAGTACATGTTTTGCCGTGGTAGCAGTCTGCGTTATTTGGATATGAGCAGTTTTGACATCTCGAAAGTTACAGACATGGAATCCATACTGTCATATTGTAATGCTTTGGAGGAGATACATACACCCAGGACCATGGCAACAGGTCAGGTAATTGATCTGCCTCTGACACTAAAGGATACCGGTGGGAATGCAGTGAAACAAATCACACCTGCACTTTGCAATAAGACACTGTATAAGTATATTTTAGGAATTGGAGCAAAGACAACAGAAGTAGTGGTAGGAGAAAGTCTGCAATTGACTGTGAAGCAGAATGATAACGAACTGGCAGTAACTGACAATGCTAAGTACAATTGGACTTCCTCATCAAAGAGTGTGGCTACCGTGTCTGAGAAAGGCGTGTTAAAGGCAGTAGGTGCCGGAACCACCACTATTACCGTATCTGTAAAGGATTATGGTGCAGTGGCAGGGAAGTTGACCATAACAGTAGTGCCGAAAGTGAGTATCGCAAAACAACCCACCAGTCAGACGGTAACAGTAGGAGAAAATGCAGTCTTTTCGGTACAGGCAACAGGAAGCGGGTTAAGCTACCAGTGGCAGGTTAGAACCTCATCAGCAGGTGCATGGACCAATTCCGGTATGACGGGAGCTAATACTAATAGCATTACGGTACAGGGAACTACAGCCAGAAACGGTTATCAGTACCGCTGCGTGATTACAGACAGAGGTGTCAACAAGGTGACCAGTAACGGAGTGGCCCTGACGGTAATACCAAAGTTAGTCATCACAGGTCAGCCTAAAAGCCAGAGTGTGACTGAAGGAGATAGTGCAGTATTCAAAGTAACCGCAACAGGTAGCAAGATAAGCTACCAGTGGCAGTTCAGAACCTCAGCTTCAGGTACATGGAAGAACTCCGGCATGACGGGAGCTAAGACCGGTAGCATTACGGTACAGGGAACCAGTGCCAGAAACGGTTATCAGTACCGCTGCATCGTTACAGACGGAACCGGTAAGCAGGTGATCAGTAATGGAGCGACCCTGACGGTAATTTCCAAGTTGGCAATCACAAGCCAGCCTAAAAGCCAGAGTGTGACAGAGGGAGATAGTGCAGTATTCAAAGTAACTGCAACAGGAAGCAAACTAAGCTATCAGTGGCAGTTTAGAAAATCAGCTACAGGTGAATGGACCAACTCCGGCATGACAGGAGCGAAAACAAACAGCATCACAGTACAGGGAACCAATGCCAGAAACGGTTATCAGTACCGCTGCGTGATTACAGAGATCAGCGGTAGTAAGGTGACCAGTAATGGAGCGACCCTGACCGTAACCCCTAAATTAGCAATCACAGGCCAGCCTGCAAATCAGAGCGTGACAGAAGGAGATAGTGCAGTATTCAAAGTAACCGCAACAGGAAACAAGTTAAGCTATCAGTGGCAGTTTAGCAAATCAGCTACAGGTGCATGGACCAACTCCGGTATGACGGGAGCTAAGACAAGCAGTATTACTGTGCAAGGAACCACAGCCAGAAACGGCTATCAGTACCGCTGCGTTATCACAGACGGAACCGGCAAAAAAGTGACCAGTAATGCAGCAACCTTGACAGTAGTTCCTAAGCTGGTGATTATTAGTCAACCGATGAGCCGGACAGTATTGGAAGGATTTCCGGCGGTATTTACGGTAGAAGCTAAGGGAATCAATTTAAGCTACCAATGGCAGGTTAAGTCTCCCATAGACAATGAATGGAAAGATGCAGACATAGAAGGCGCAGGAACGAACTGTATTGCGGTACAGGGAATAAAGAGCAGAAACGGTTATCAGTACCGTTGTGTCATCACAGACGGAAACGGTAAAAAGATAACCAGTAGTCCGGCGACACTGAACATCCAGTTTTTTATATCAATTAACTAAAGTAGGCGTATGATAGAACAAGTGGCGTGGTGTCCGGAAAGGATACCGCGCCCTCTTTAAATTCCATCTGATATATTGACAGTTGCAGAGAAAAAATATATTATTTAAGGATGATGTGTAGAAAGAATACATGTGTGTAAAGAAAACAGAATCACTGTCCCATGTGGACAGAAAGTGAGGAGATTATGGCACTGAGTAAGAAGCCTGTTACAGGCATGAAAGATATTTTACCGGAAGAGATGCAGATTCGTGATTATGTAATCGGCGTTATCAAAGAGACCTACGGTAAGTTTGGTTTCACTTCCATAGAAACTCCCTGTGTGGAGAATATTGCGAACCTGACCAATAAGCAGGGCGGCGACAATGAGAAGTTGATTTTTAAGATTTTAAAACGTGGTGAGAAGCTGAATGTGGAAGCTGCAACCACGGAAGAGGAAGTAGTGGACGGTGGACTTCGTTATGATCTGACTGTGCCTCTGGTACGTTACTACTCCAATAATGCGGCAGTATTGCCGGCACCCTTTAAATCCTTACAGATGGGTAATGTATGGAGAGCGGACCGCCCTCAGAGAGGTCGTTATCGCCAGTTCATGCAGTGTGATATTGATATCCTGGGCGAGCCTTCCAATCTGGCAGAGATCGAACTGATTCTGGCTACCACTACCACACTGGGTAAGTTGGGCTTCAAGAATTTCCAGATTCGTATCAACGATCGTCAGATTCTGAAAGCAATGGCTGCATACAGTGGTTTTTCCGAAGAGTCCTATGACAGTGTATTTATTACCCTGGATAAGATGGATAAGATTGGACTTTCCGGTGTGGAAGAAGAGCTTCTTGCAAATGGTTTTGCTAAGGAGAGCGTGGATAAATATCTGGAGCTGTTCAAGGGGCTGGAGAGCACTGAGAACGGTGTGGCTTATCTGGCAGAAACTTTGGCAGGATATCTGGATGCTGAGGTGGCAGAGGGCTTACAGGAGATTATTGACAGTGTAAGTGCTACCAAGGCAGCACAGTTTGATATGGTGTTTGATGCTACACTGGTAAGAGGTATGTCCTACTATACCGGTACTATTTTTGAAATTGCAATTCCGGAATTCGGCGGCAGCTGCGGTGGTGGCGGTCGTTATGACAAGATGGTGGGCAAGTTTACCGGCAAGGATGTTCCGGCTTGCGGATTTTCCATTGGTTTTGAACGTATTGTACTGCTTTTGCTGGAAAGTGGCTTTAAGGTACCTACCAGTCCTAAGAAGGTAGCATATTTGATTGAAAAGGGCGTAGGCGGACAGGCACTTTGTGACGTGATTGCACAGGCACAGGCTGCGCGACAGGACGGTACTCAGGTACTGGTAGCGCGTATGAATAAGAATAAGAAATTCCAGAAAGAACAGCTGACAAGCGAAGGCTATGAAGAATTCGTGGAGTTTTATAAGGATCCTTTAAAGAATTAAGGGTGTAATAAATGAAGAATATAGATTTGTGGAAGTTCCTTTAGGAAAGCTGTTTATGAGGAGTCCACAAGCAGAGAGAAAGACGAGGTTAGGATTCATGGCAGAGTCAATGAAAGGCTTAAAAAGAACACATCGCTGCGGCGAGTTATCTGCAGCTAATATCGGCGAAGAAGTAACCGTAATGGGCTGGGTGCAGAAACAGCGTAACAAGGGCGGTATTATTTTTGTGGATATGCGTGACAGAGCAGGTCTGTTACAGGTTATTTTTGAAGAAAGTGATTGCGGCGCAGAGAATTTTGATAAGGCATATCATTTGCGCAGTGAGTTTGTAATCGCTGTAGTAGGTAAGGTTTGTAAGAGAGAGGGCGCAGTAAACGAAAATCTGGCTACCGGAGAGATTGAAATCCGTGCTACACAGCTTCGCGTGTTGTCTGAGTCCGATACACCGCCGTTCCCTATTGAAGCAGACTCCAAGACTAAGGAAGAACTGCGTCTGAAATATCGTTATCTGGACCTTCGCAGACCGGATATTCAGAATAATTTGATTTTGAGAAGTAAGATTGCAACTACTACCAGAGCATTTCTGGCAGAGGAAGGATTCCTTGAGATAGAGACTCCCATGCTTTGCAAGTCCACACCGGAAGGTGCCAGAGACTACCTGGTTCCCAGCCGTGTGCATCCCGGACATTTTTATGCACTGCCCCAGTCTCCCCAGATTTTCAAGCAGCTGCTGATGTGCTCCGGCTATGACCGTTATTTCCAGCTGGCAAAGTGTTTCCGTGATGAGGACCTTCGTGCAGACAGACAGCCGGAATTTACACAGATTGACATGGAAATGTCTTTTGTAGATGTGGATGATGTAATCGATGCTACCGAAAGAATGGTACAGAGAGTTTGTAAGGAAGCAATCGGTCTGGAGGTACAGTTGCCTATTCAGCGTATGACCTGGCAGGATGCAATGGACCGTTTCGGTTCTGACAAGCCCGATACCCGTTTCGGTATGGAGCTTACCGATGTTTCTGAAGTAGTGAAGGGGTGCGGCTTCGGTGTATTTACCGGTGCCATTGAAAACGGTGGTTCCGTAAGAGGTATTACCGTAAAGGGACAGGCAGAAATGCCTCGTAAAAAGATTGACGCGTTGACTGCTTTTGTAAAGGATTACGGTGCAAAGGGTCTGGCATATCTTTCCATTCAGCCGGACGGCAGCTATAAGTCTTCCTTTGCGAAGTTTATGACAGAAGAAGAATTAAAGGCTTTATCTGAGGCAATGGGTGCTGAGGCAGGAGACTTAATGTTCTTTGCAGCAGATAAAAACAGCGTGGTTTGGGCTTCCCTGGGCGCACTTCGTATCGAAGTGGCTAAGCAGCTGGATATGATTGACAATAGCAAGTTTAATTTCCTGTGGGTAACGGAGTTCCCCTTGCTTGAGTGGAGCGAGGATGACAATCGTTTCGTAGCGATGCACCATCCTTTCACCATGCCTATGGATGAGGATTTACAGTATCTGGACGGCGACCCCGGCAGAGTACGTGCAAAGGCTTACGATATCGTACTCAACGGTGTAGAGCTGGGCGGCGGTAGTGTGCGTATTTTCCAGAATGATGTACAGGAAAAGATGTTTGAAGTACTTGGATTTACCAAGGAGCAGGCATACGAGCAGTTCGGTTTCCTGTTAAATGCATTTAAGTACGGTGTACCTCCTCATGCAGGATTGGCAATCGGTCTGGACCGTTTCGTTATGTTACTTGTAAAGGCAGATAATATCCGTGAAGTTATTGCATTCCCTAAGGTAAAGGATGCTTCCTGTCTGATGACAGAGGCGCCCGGTACAGTAGCGGATGCGCAGCTGCAGGAATTATATCTGGAGCTGACACCTATGGAAGAGATGGCAGAAGAATAAAAATCAGGAGGCTGTTATGGTGGCAGGGCTGCCATGACAGCTTTTTACATTCAAATACGCTAAACAGGAGTGTTTATAGTTCCGGCAACTTCCTATTTATGTTCTCCACGGACACGTTCTCACTCCGTGAAAAAGCGTAGTGGATGCTAGACTCGTGCTGTGCAGAGAAGCAAAGGCTTCTCTACACGCAGACCTCGTCAAGCACCAACGTTTTTCAAGGGTCCTTTGTAGGACATAAACAGGAAGTTGCCTACTGAATAGGTATGGACTAAACACAATTGATATAGTGTATTGATAATTTGTTTGAGGATAGAGTGCATGGCATACATAGTGTATTTGTTAAATATTGCGCAGTGGCTGCAGGCAGAAGAGAAAGTGAATAATGTGAATGCCGGGAATGAAGAAGATGTCGGTCTGTTCCTTGCGGAGGATTCTGTCAAGCAGGCACTTGGGCTCCTTTGCAGGGAGCGGGCAGAGAAGGTGCTGCGAAACAGGACACTGAAAGGACAGGCCCATAGCCTGGGAGCAGGACTTCTTTTGCAGTATATCCGGCATATGGAGGCAGAAGGAGCGCCGAGAACACAATCAAGTGAGGCTTCTGTGCATCCGGTCACTGTCACAATAGGAGAGATATTGGACAGGTTAAGAGGTTATCCTGTGGAGGAGTTGCCGATTGCACATGGACCTAAAGGGAAACCTTATTTTGAAAATAGTAATCTTCACTTTAGCTTGTCCCATTCCGGTGATTATGTACTGTGTGCAGTGGCAGATGAAGAAATTGGTGCAGACATTCAGGAGTGCAAGGCCGGCGTGAAAGAAAGTCTGGCAAAAAGAGTGTTGCATGGGGCAGAACTGGAAGAATGGAATAAATTAGCAGCTGATGCAGAACAGGCACAGGACTATTTTTACCGGAAATGGACTGAAAAAGAAGCACGGGGGAAGCTGACCGGAGAGGGAATTCTGGATGAACTGGCGGCATCTAAACCGTATGCACGGGATATTTGTGTAGTGAGCGATTTTTTGCTTCCCGGGTATTGTATTTCCGTATGTCAGTACAGTAAAATAGATAATTAGGGAATTGGTTTTGGAGGAAGTAGCAGATGACAATATATCAGCATAAGGTGCAGTATTACGAAACAGACAAGATGGGTATCGTGCATCATTCCAATTACGTCAGATGGATGGAAGAGGCAAGAACTGATTTTTTGAGTCAGATTGGATGGAATTATAGAAAACTGGAGGAAAGCGGTGTAATTTCTCCTGTAACGGCAGTGGATTGTAAATATAAAGTGAGCACCATGTTTGAGGATATCATTATGATTTCCGTACATGTGGAAGAATTTAAGGGTGTGAAGCTGAAGTTAGGTTACGAAATGAAACGCGGAGATGTAGTGGTTTGTGAGGGGCATTCAGAGCATTGTTTCCTGAATGAAGAGGGCAGGATTATCAACCTGAAAAAAATGAATCCCGCATTTTATGAGACTTTGACCGAATTAGTAGGGAAATAATCTGACTGAGTGAAAATAAAAAGAAAGCAGTGAATCATTTATGAAAAAATTATTGGTTTTTCTAAAGGAATATAAAAAGGAGACGGTGCTGGCACCTTTATTTAAGTTGCTGGAGGCATTCTTCGAGTTGATGGTGCCGCTGGTAATGGCTGCAATTATTGACAGGGGTATCTCCGGACCGGACACGCCCTTTATCTGGAAAATGGGTGCTGTTTTGCTGGCGCTTGGTATTGTAGGACTGATATCTGCCGTGACAGCCCAATTTTTTGCTGCAAAGGCGGCAGTTGGGTTTGCCACCAAGCTTCGTCAGGCATTATTTGATCATATTCAGGGGCTGAACTTTACCAATATCGATAAGGCTGGTACTGAGGTGCTCATTACCCGTATGACCAGTGATATCAATCAGGTACAGTCTGGTGTAAATATGGTACTGCGTCTGTTCCTGCGTTCCCCGATTATCGTATTCGGCGCCATGATTATGGCATTTACCATTGATGTAAAAAGTGCGCTGATATTTGTGGTAGCGATTCCTGTGCTTGCGGTGATTGTATTCGGCATTTTACTGGTATCACTTCCTTTGTACAAGAAGGTGCAGACCAAGCTGGAAAAGGTGCTGGGTATCACCCGTGAGAATCTGACCGGTGTTCGTGTGATTCGTGCATTTCATCAGGAATCAGAGGAAGAAGAACGCTTTGCGGAGGAAAATGAGGCATTAGCTGATTTGCAGATGCATGTAGGTAAAATCAGTGCCTGTATGAATCCGGTGACCTATGTGGTGGTGAATGCAGCATTGATTGCATTGATTTATACAGGTGCAGTACAGGTAAATGTGGGGAATCTGACCCAGGGTGAGGTTATCGCCATTATTAACTATATGTCTCAGATTCTGGTGGAGCTGATTAAGCTGGCCAATCTGATTATTACCGTGACTAAGGCACTTGCCAGTGCAGACCGTGTGGCAGCAGTGCTGGAGATACGAAATGGGGGAGTAGTTCCTGCAGAGGAACTGTTTTCCGGGCAGGAAACAGTTAAGGCAAAGGCGACAATCGCCGATACTGCAAAGCAGCCCTATATGCTGTTCCATAATGTGTCATTGACATACGAGGGGGCAGGTGACAAGTCCCTAGAGAAGATTGATTTTATTGTAAATAAAGGTGATACCATCGGTATCATCGGTGGTACAGGTAGTGGTAAGAGCTCTCTGATTAATCTGATACCTAAGTTCTATCCTGTGACAGAAGGCGGTATTTATCTGGAGGGTGAAAATATAGTGAATATTCCGGAGCAGGAGCTTCGGGAACGTATCGGCATTGTGCCTCAGAAAGCAGTGCTTTTCAAGGGAACCATCCGCAGTAATCTGCAGTGGGGTAAGGAAGATGCTACCGAAGAGGAGATGTGGCAGGCCTTAGAAAGAGCTCAGGCTGCGGAAGTGGTACAGGGGAAGGATGGTCAGCTGGATGCAGTGGTGGAGCAAAACGGCAAAAACTTCTCCGGCGGCCAGAGACAGAGACTTACTATTGCCCGTGCTTTAGTGCGTAATCCTGAGATACTGATACTGGATGACAGTGCTTCTGCCCTTGACTACGCAACAGATGCAAAGCTCCGTCAGTCCATTCGGGGACTGGGCAGAGAACTGACCACCTTTATCGTATCTCAGCGAGCATCCTCCATCCGACATGCAGACCGTATCGTGGTGCTGGATGACGGAGAAATGGCAGCAGTGGGTACTCACGACGAATTGTTAGCCGGATGTGAAGTGTATCAGGAAATTTATTATTCCCAGTATCCTGACCAGAGACCATAAATATATACTTATGCCCCAAGTTTCTTAGAGGGTGTAAGAATGGAGATAAGTATGAATAAAACAGGACAAAAAGAAACCTTACTGAAGGTTTTAAAATATATCAAAAAATATCGTTTGGCTGTGATTGCATCCATTCTTTTGGCAGCAGTTACCGTTGTGACTACTCTATATGTTCCTATTCTGACAGGTGATGCGGTGGATTTGATACTGGATAAGGGCCGGGTGGATATGCAGGGAATACTACGCATATTGATGGCAATAGGCATTATTATGCTGGTAACAGCCTTGTCTCAGTGGCTTTTAAATACCTGTAACAATTACATCACCTACCATGTGATAAAGGACATTCGTACAGAGGCCTTTCATAAGCTGGAGATACTGCCTCTTAAGTATCTGGACACCAAGTCCTATGGTGATATCGTAAGCCGCGTTATTGCAGATGTGGACACCTTTGCAGATGGTTTGCTCATGGGCTTTACCCAGCTTTTTACAGGAGTGCTGACCATTGGTGGTACCTTACTGTTTATGTTGGCTACCAATGTACCTATTGCACTGGTGGTAGTGTGCATTACACCTGTTTCCTTTCTGGTGGCAAAATTTATTGCCAGCCGGACCTTTGCCATGTTCAGGGAGCAGACAGTGACCCGTGGCGAACAGACTGCATTGATAGAAGAAATGGTAGGGAACCAAAAGGTGGTAAAGTCCTTTGCCATGGAAGATAAAGTGAAGGAGCAGTTTGCTGAGATTAACGGCAGATTGGAAAAGTGTTCGCTGAAGGCAATTTTCTTTTCTTCCCTGACCAATCCCTGTACCAGATTCGTAAACAGCCTGGTATATGCGGGTGTAGGCATTTTTGGTGCTTTCCTGGCTATTAAGGGCGGTATCAGTGTGGGACGTTTATCCTGCTTTTTAAGCTATGCCAACCAGTACACCAAGCCCTTTAATGAGATATCCGGTGTGGTAACGGAACTGCAGAATGCTTTGGTATGTGCAGGCAGAATTTTTGAGTTAATCGAAGAGCAACCCCAGATTCCCGATGCAGAGGATGCGGTAGAGCTGGAAGAGGCCAAAGGACATGTGGACATTGAAAAGGTATCCTTCTCCTATGTACCCGAGAAGAAGCTGATTCAGAACCTCAATCTGAAGGTAGAACCGGGCCAGAGAGTGGCTATCGTAGGACCTACCGGTTGTGGTAAGACTACGGTAATCAATTTGCTTATGCGCTTTTACGATGTAAACGAAGGTTCTATTGCAGTAGATGGTACAGATATCAGAAATATAACCAGAGGTTCCCTGCGTACTTCCTATGGTATGGTGCTTCAGGAGACATGGATGCGTGCAGGAACCATCCGTGATAATATCGCCATGGGCAAGCCGGATGCTACCATGGAGGAAGTGATTGCAGCGGCAAAGGCAGCCCATGCACACAGTTTCATCAAGCGTCTGCCCAAGGGCTATGATACTGTCATCGGTGAGTCCGGCGGCAGCTTATCCCAAGGTCAGAAACAGCTCCTATGTATTGCCCGTGTGATGCTGTGCCTGCCTCCTATGCTGATACTGGATGAGGCCACATCCTCTATCGATACCAGAACGGAAATCAGGATACAGCAGGCTTTTAATGCTATGATGGAAGGGCGTACCAGCTTCATTGTAGCCCACAGACTTTCTACCATCAGAGAGGCAGATATCATCTTAGTAATGAAGGATGGTAATATTATTGAACAGGGTAACCATGAAACCTTGCTGGCAGCAGGCGGGTTCTATGCCAACCTGTATAATAGCCAGTTTGCAATATAAAACCAAGAAAAACAGAATAGTAACACATTTTACACCCCAACGCATATCATATAAAAAATGCGTTGGGGTATTTTTATGGCTTTAGTTGTATTAGATGCAGGTCATGGAGGTATTAATCCCGGGGCCGTGTATCAGGGACGGCAGGAAAAGGATGATGTTTTGAATTTGGTATTTGATGTGGGAGGAATTCTGCAGGGAAGAGGGGTGGAGGTATATTTTACCCGTGTTTCGGATATCTATGAGTCTCCTTACCAGAAGGCCATGGAGGCAAATGCTACGGGAGCGGACTATTTTGTTTCCATTCATCGCAATTCCAGTCCTTATCCGAATCAGTATTCAGGTATCGAAACCCTGGTTTACAATGAAAATAGTGAAGCGGGAAGACTGGCAGAGAATATCAATGAGCAGCTGCAGCAGGTGGGCTGGACCAATCTGGGCGTGAATGAACGGACCAATCTGGTGGTGCTTAATAGTACCAATATGCCTGCAGTTTTGCTGGAAATCGGATTTATTAATACAGACAGGGATAATGATTTTTTGGATGCGAATTTCAATGCAACGGCACAGGCTATCGCAGATGGCATCCTGGAGACGATAGGGTAATTTTACATAAAAATTACCTAATCTTATCTCAAAAATCACTTATATGAGATATTAGATTTTACATTGGACTGATAGGATAAATGCGTAAGGAAACGAAATAGAAAAATGATGTATTTTCGGAGGAGAAAAAATGAAAAAGAAAAGTATGAAACTGATGACAATTTTAGGTGCATGTGTATTAGCAATGGGAATGATGACCGGATGCGGCGCGCAGAGCAGTAATCATGCAGATAACGGTTCTGTATATAATAATTCTGCAAACAGTGGTTCTGTGGAAACAAATGTAGAGCTGTCCGGTAAGATTCAGCTGGTGGGAAGTACCTCTATGGAGAAGCTTTCCTCTGCATTGGCAGAAGGCTTTATGGAGAAATATCCTGATATTACCGTATCCGTAGAGTATGTAGGTTCTTCTGCAGGAATCGAGGCTGTACTTGGCGGAACCTCTGATATCGGCAATTCCTCCAGAAACTTAAAGGAGCAGGAAAAGGCTGACGGCGCTGTAGAAAATATCGTGGCCATTGATGGTATTGCGGTATGTGTTGATAACAATAACACAGTTGACGGTTTGACTAAAGAGCAGTTAACAAAGATTTATACCGGTGAAATAATCAATTGGAGCCAGGTGGGGGGCCAGGATGCGCCTATCATAGTAATCGGTCGTGAGGCAGGTTCCGGTACCAGAGGCGCCTTTGAAGAAATTCTGGGTGTAGAAGATGTTTGTGCATATGTAAATGAGCTGGATAGTACGGGAGCTGTAAAGGCAAAGGTTGGTTCTACTCCCGGTGCAATCGGTTATATTTCCATGGATTCCGTAGATGACAGCATTAAGGCACTTGCTTTGGAAGGCGTAGCCGCAACTACCGATAATGTAAAGGCAGGAAATTATTTCCTTAGCAGACCTTTTGTAATGGCTACTAAGGGCGAGATTTCCGAGCAGAATGCACTGGTACAGGAATGGTTTGCGTATGTTTTGGGTGATGAAGGACAGGATATTGCAGCATCTGTAGGATTGATAACTGTAGAATAAGGAAAGTGTGAAAATCATTAAATAGGAAAATAGGAATAGGCGATAATGAAAAAAGAAACAGTTTCGTCCGTGATGAAAGACACCGGAAGGAAAGAGGCAGTGGAAGCAGTTGCACAGACTATATTTACAGTCTGTGCACTGTTTGCAGTGATTGTGGTGGCATCCATCACTTTGTATATGATTATCAGTGGTACGCCTGCGATTTTTGAAGTGGGACTGAAGGAAGTGCTTTTCAGTACCACCTGGAAACCCACGGCCACAGAGCCGCAGTTTGGTATTTTGTACGTGGTACTTACATCCATTGTAGGAACTTTGCTGGCAATCCTGCTGGGAGTTCCCATAGGGGTCTTGACAGCCGTGTTTATGGCAGAAGTAGCACCCAAACCTTTGGCTGCAGTTGTAAAGCCTGCAGTAGAATTGCTTGCGGGCATTCCCTCCGTTATTTACGGACTTTTGGGTATATACATATTAAATCCCATTATGTTTAAGCTGGAAATGTGGATTTTTCAGGATTCAGAGACGCACCAGTTCACCGGGGGCTCTAACTTATTGTCAGCAGTTATTGTGTTGGCGGTGATGATACTGCCCACAGTCATTAATATATCGGAAACTGCTATCAGAGCGGTACATCCGGGAATAAAATCCGCATCACTGGCACTGGGAGCTTCCCATATACAAACAATATTCAAAACCATATTGCCTGCGGCAAAATCAGGCATAGTGACGGCGGTGGTGCTGGGTGTAGGTCGTGCCATAGGTGAAGCCATGGCTATCACACTGGTATCGGGAAGCAGTGTAAATCTGCCTCTGCCTTTCAATTCCGTGCGATTCCTGACTACGGCAATTGTCAGTGAAATGGGCTATGCAGAAGGCCTGCACAGACAGGTGCTGTTTACAATCGGACTGGTTCTCTTTGTATTTATTATGGTAATTAATATCGGCCTAAACAGGATATTAAAGAAGGGAGCAGCTAGTAATGAATAAAGACTCCGTTATGAAACGTAAGAGCAGAGTAAGCGATATGCTGCTGTTATATTTGATATATCTGGCTGCCTTTCTGGCTGTAGTGATTTTGCTTGGTATGATAGGATTCGTATTTGTAAAGGGTATCCGCCAGGTGAACTGGACTTTTCTGACTACAGTCAGCAGTGCCCGCAAACAGACAGTGGGTATTGCCGGAAATATTGTAAATACATTGTATATGATAGTGATTACTTTGTTAATCGCCACCCCCATCGGCGTGGGAACTGCTATTTACCTCAATGAATATGCAAAACCCGGTAAGCTTGTAAATCTGATTGAGTTTACCACGGAAACCCTGTCCGGTATTCCATCCATCATATTTGGTTTGTTTGGTTTGATATTCTTTAATGGAACATTGGGACTGGGCTACTCGATTTTGACAGGTGCGCTGACCATGAGTATCATGGTGCTGCCACTGATAACCCGTAATACCCAGGAAGCGCTGCGTACCGTACCTGACAGCTATCGTCATGGAGCGCTGGGAATGGGGGCAAATAAGTGGTACATGATTCGTACGATTTTATTGCCCAGTGCAATGCCCGGTATCGTTACCGGAGTCATACTGGCAATGGGTAGAATCGTAGGGGAATCAGCAGCACTGCTTTTCACGGCGGGAAGTGCAGATTTACTGCCCCGTTTCGGAAACAATATCATGAACAACCTGGGCAAACTCTGGGATAAGATAGTAGAGCCCGGCGGTACCTTGTCCATTGAACTTTATTTGCAGATGCAGAACGGAGAATATGAGACTGCATTCGGTATCGGATGTGTATTACTGCTGATTGTGCTGATTATGAACCTGCTCACCAAGGTGATAGCAAACAGACTGCGCAGAATCAAATAGGAGCTGCGGCAGAGGAAGCGGAAGGAAGATAAAAAAGAGAATGGTAGAAAGTAAGATTTCGGTAGAACATTTAAATTTATTTTATGGCACCAATCATGCCCTGAAGGACATTAGTATGGAGATAAAGGAAAAAAATATTACAGCCTTTATCGGTCCTTCCGGATGTGGGAAATCCACCTTTTTGAAATGTATGAATCGCATGAATGATTTGGTGGAGAATGTAAAAATAGACGGAAAAATATATCTGGACGGCGAAGATATCTATGCGAAGGGCGTGGATACCACTTTGCTCAGAAAAAAGGTGGGCATGGTATTTCAGCAGCCCAATCCTTTTCCTATGAGTATTTACGACAATATTGCCTACGGTCCCCGTATCCATGGCATCAAAAATAAAACACAGCTGGATGAAATCGTAGAAAATGCACTGCGGGATGCAGCAATTTTTGATGAGGTAAAGGACAGACTGAAGAAATCAGCATTGGGGTTATCCGGCGGACAGCAGCAAAGACTGTGTATTGCCCGTGCACTGGCAGTGGAGCCCCAGGTGCTCCTTATGGATGAGCCTACAAGTGCACTTGACCCTATTTCCACACTGAAGATAGAGGAATTGATGGAAAGTCTGAAGCAGAAGTACACAGTAGTCATCGTGACGCATAATATGCAGCAGGCGGCACGTGTCTCCGACGATACAGCTTTCTTTTTGGTGGGAGAGGCAGTGGAATTCGGCAGTACCAAGGAGCTGTTTTCCAGACCAAAGGATAAGCGGACGGAAGACTATATCACAGGCAGGTTTGGTTAATGAAGGAAAGGAAGAACGGGAAAATGACACCAAGGATAATTTTCGAACAGGAACTGGAAGACCTGAAGATTGAGTTGACTGAAATGGGACAGCGTGTGGAAGGCAGCTATAATAAGCTGGTAAGTGCTGCCAATAAAGAGGAAGAGCATATATTAAAGCAGTTATTGGATGTTGACAGACAGATTATAGATATGCAAAGAAGTATTGAAGCAAAATGCCTGTATCTGGTGACCAAGGAGCAGCCGGTAGCCCGGGATTTGCGTACCATATCTGCGGCATTAAAGGTGGTAACGGATATTGAGCGCATCGGTGATCATGTGGCAGATATGGCAGAGCTTTTTCTGTGTATGGGCAAGCGCTCCACGGAAACTGTTTATGAGCAGAAGCTTCAGTTGATGCTGGAAGAGACCGGGAAAATGCTGCATAGCGCCATAAAGGCCTTTGTGCAATGTGATATCCCTGTGGCTGAACAGGTAATAGCCGTGGATGATGTAATCGATGATCTGTTTAACGAAATTAAGAATGCAATGATGGATGCTATCCGCAATCAGGATTTGGGTGCGGATGATATTGTGGATTATCTGATGCTGGCTAAGTATTTGGAGAAAATCGGAGATCATGCCGTTAATATAGGAGAATGGACCAAGTTCAGACAGACCGGCGATATGCAGGGTTTTCGACTGTATTAATGAAAAGATGGCAAGAGAGTGCACGCAATTTCTCGATTTTACTTAAATTTTACATTGCGCGATTTTATATTTTACATGTATAATTTATGATGTAAAAGAAATAGTAAAATAATGTGGAAAAGAGAGGCGTTATTATGGACTTTTTTGGTATTTTAAACATGATAGGCGGATTGGCCCTTTTTCTTTATGGTATGAATTTAATGGGCGATGGTTTATCCAAGGCATCCGGTGGACGTCTGGAGATGTTATTGGAAAAATTGACAAATACCCCCCTAAAGGCGGTTGTACTTGGTGCAGGAGTGACTGCAGTAATTCAGTCTTCATCTGCTACAACGGTTATGGTAGTAGGTTTTGTTAACTCCGGTATTATGAAGCTGCAACAGGCAGTGGGCATCATCATGGGTGCAAACATAGGTACTACAATTACATCCTGGATTCTGGGTTTGTCGGGAATCGACAGTTCCAGTTTCTTTGTTAAACTGTTAAAACCTTCCTCATTTTCACCCATATTGGCGATTATCGGTATTTCATTTTTGATGTTTTCCAAGAAGGAAAAGCTGAAAAATGCGGCGATGATTTTAATAGGATTTGCTATTTTAATGTTTGGTATGGATACCATGAGTGATGCAGTAAAGCCTCTGCGTGATGTACCTGAATTTACCAGCATTCTGACCAAATTCTCCCATCCTATTCTGGGTATGCTGGCAGGTGTGATTCTGACTGCGGTAATTCAGTCTTCCTCTGCATCCGTAGGTATTTTGCAGGCATTATGTGCTACCGGCGCAGTAAGTTTTGGTGCTGCGATTCCCATTATCATGGGTCAGAATATCGGTACCTGTGTAACCGCAATGCTTTCCGGTATCGGTGCGGCTAAGAATGCAAAGAGAGCAGCTTTGGTGCATTTGTATTTTAATATTATCGGTACCGTTTTGTTTATGGTTGCATTTTATGCCATCAATGCAGTTGTACCCTTTGCATTTTTGAATGAAGCGGCAGATGCATGGGGAATTGCTGCGGTTCACAGTATTTTTAACGTAGTTGCTACATTATGCTTGTTACCTTTCTCTAAAGGTTTGGTGAAACTGGCAACTTTGACAGTGAAGGACGAGGTTGAGGCAGAGACTTTTGAAGACGACAAGGCGTTACATCTTTTGGACGCACGTTTCCTGGACATGCCCTCTCTGGCAGTAGAGCAGTGTCGCAGTGTTGCAGTGACCATGTCACAAAAGGCAGAAGAGGCTTTGAATCTGTCACTGGATTTGTTTAGTGCATATACAGAAGAGAAGGCTGAGCGCGTAGTGGAACTGGAAAGTGAAGTAGACCGTTTTGAGGATCATCTGGGTAATTATCTGATGAAGGTCAGCAGCAAGGATTTGTCCGAGCGTGACAGCCAGACCATGAATACCATTTTACATTGTATAGGCGATTTCGAGCGTATTTCCGATCATGCACGTAATTTAAAAGAGGCTGCACAGGAGATGTTTGAGAAGCAATTGACTTTCTCTGAGAAGGCGCAGCAGGAGCTTGAAGTGTTAAAGGCAGCAGTGCACGATATTTTAAAGATGACCATGCTCAGCTTTGCTGAGGTGGATTTGAAACTGGCTGCAAATGTAGAACCTTTGGAAGATGTTATTGATACTTTGAATCAGGAAATTAAGCAGAAGCATGTAAACAGACTCCGCAAGGGCAAATGTACCATTGAGCTGGGATTTATTTTGTCCGACATTACCACCAATATGGAGAGAGTATCCGACCATTGCTCTAATATTGCAGTATGTCTGCTGCAGGCAAATGAAGAGGAATATGATCCCCATGCTTATTTAGGTGAGTTGAAGCAGGAGGATAATCTGGACTTTAAGGGTAAGGTTCTGGCATACAAGGAGCGTTACCAGCTTCCCTAAGCAACCGGGCGCTTTGTTTTGGGGGCTGAAAAGTTATGTAAATGCAGCACCCTGTTTGATAGGGCTGAAAGAAGGAAATGCAGATGTCTTTGATTTATGTTGTTGAGGATGATAAAAATATACAGGAGATAGAGACCTTCGCACTCACAAATGTGGGTTATGAGGTAAAAGGGTTTACCACTGCGGCAGAGTTTTATGCAGAGCTGGAGCGCAAGGTGCCTGATTTGGTCCTTCTCGATGTGATGCTGCCGGATGAAGACGGACTTGCCATTGTTAAGAAGCTCAGGCTGCGTAAGGATACTGTGCTTGTGCCGATTATCATGGTTACAGCCAAAACAACAGAAATGGATAAGGTGAAAGGATTGGATATCGGTGCAGATGATTACATGACCAAGCCCTTTGGTGTTATGGAATTGATATCCAGAGTAAAAGCCATGCTGCGCAGAAGTGTCAAACCTGAGGACAGGGATAAGATTTTCAGGCTGGGAAATATTGAATTAAATACGGAGAAGCACGCAGTGACTGTGAACGGACAGCCCTGCGAGCTGACCTATAAGGAATATCAGTTGCTTAAGCTACTGATGACCAATGCGGGAATTGTTACTACCAGAGAGGTGATACTGGACCGGGTCTGGGGAACTGATTTTGAAGGCGAGTCCAGGACCCTGGATATGCATATCAAAACCCTGCGACAGAAGTTAAAGGAAGAAGGCAGTTTGATAAAAACGGTTCGAAACGTAGGCTATATCATGAATAGTTAGTGTGATTCCCAATTTGTGTCTGTACCTCATTTTCGGCGCAGGAATGGAGAGTGTTATGAAAAAAAGATTGAATCGTATGCTGGTATCTATAGCGGTACTCGCCATTCTATTTACCACATTACTGATTACAATTGTATATCATGATTTGTATGAAAAGCAGGTTATGGAGGAACTACATACAGTTTCCCGCCTGCTTAAATATTATGTTGAGACAGAGATAGAGGATGTGGTGGATTCTGCTGTATTTACAGAAGAATCCGGGCAATTTTCTGACCGTATTTTAACGGATGAACTGCGTGTTACGATTGTAAACACCCTGGGTAAGGTGCTCTATGACAGTCATGCAGACAGTGTTACTATGGACAATCACGGACTCAGGCCGGAGATCGTTCAGGCATATGCAGAAGGTGAGGGTAGGTCGGTTCGTCATTCTGAGACTTTGGCTGAGAATACCTACTATTATGCCCTGCTGTTAAGTGACGGGAATGTATTACGTATCAGTAAGGAAGCCGGCAGCATTTTCAGTATATTTGTATCGGCCATTCCCAGTCTGGTGCTGGTAATCGTAATACTGATTATAGTTTGCATGAGTATTGTGCATTTTATGACGGCTAAGCTGATTGCACCCATAGACAGGCTGGCAGAAAATTGGGATAATGCGGAAGAAGTTTCGAGCTACATGGAGTTACAGCCTTTTATTGACACAATCAGGGACCAGCATGAAAATATTATGAAAAATGCTAAAATGCGTCAGGAGTTTACGGCGAATGTGTCCCATGAGCTAAAAACACCACTGACTTCCATATCCGGTTATGCGGAGCTGATCGAGACAGGCATGGCATCGGAAGCGGATGTAACCAGGTTTGCCCATGGTATTCGTAAGAGTTCCAATCGTTTGCTTACGCTCATTAATGATATTATACGATTGTCTGAGCTGGATGGCAGAGAAGAACAGATGGTAACGGAGCGTGTCAATCTGTACGCCCTTGCAGAGACCTGTGTGGATATGCTTGGCATGAATGCGGAAAAGCACAAGGTGCATATCATGTTGGAAGGCGAAGAGGCTTATGTAAACGGTAACAGGCAAATGCTGGAAGAAGTGCTGTATAATCTTTGTGATAATGCAATCCGTTACAATAATGAGGACGGCAGTGTACTTGTCAGTGTAAAAAACAGCGAAGAAGGCGTGGTGCTGCGGGTAAAAGATACCGGTATCGGTATTCCCAAGGAGCATCAGGAGAGAATCTTTGAGCGCTTCTACAGGGTGGATAAGAGCCGGTCAAAATCCACCGGAGGCACAGGACTTGGACTGGCAATTGTAAAGCATATTATATCCAAACATGAAGCAAGGATGGAGCTTCACAGTGAACCCGGTAAAGGTACGGAATATTGTATTGTGTTTTCTGATAAAGCAAGTGTGAATTAGTTCTGCTTGCTTTTTTTGTCCTCGTTTTTTGGCAATAATTGAGTATAAATCAGCATATTTTAGGAAGAGTTTTCAGATGGTATATTTTATAGTTAATACAAGGTCTTTCGTTTTTATAATGAGAGAAGTGTATGCTTAGGAGGTATTGGAATGAGTAACGTAAAGATGGGGAATTATCGGAATGTTTTTGCTGAAATCGGTAAATCAGAGGCCGAGATTCAGGAAAAGCTGAAAAATGCGGTACATGATTTTTTCTATGGTGAAGACCGTGTATATTTTACATCCGGTGAAGATATGGGATATATGGAAGATACAGGCAATCATGATGCCAGAACAGAGGGTATGTCCTATGGTATGATGATGTGTGTACAGATGGATATGAAGGAAGAATTTGACCGTATCTGGAAATGGGTAAAGACCTATATGTATATGACGGAAGGGTATCATGAGGGGTATTTTGCATGGTCCTGTCAGACGGACGGAACTAAGAATGCATATGGTCCTGCACCGGACGGTGAGGAATTCTTTGCCATGGCTCTTTTCTTTGCATCCCACAGATGGGGAGACGGCGAAGGCGTATTTAATTATTCTCATGAAGCGCAGGAAATTCTGAGAGCATGTTTACATAAAGGTCAGGGAGACAGAATTGGTACCCCTATGTGGAATTTGGAGAATAAACAGATTCTTTTCGTGCCCGGCGTGGATTATACGGACCCGTCCTATCATCTGCCTCACTTTTATGAGCTGTTTGCACAGTGGGCATACGAGGAAGACAGACCTTTCTGGGCAGAGGCTGCAAAGGTCAGCCGAGAGTTTCTGGCAAAAGCCTGCCATCCTGTAAGCGGTATGAACTCCGAATATGCAGAGTTTGACGGTTCTCCCATGAACAGACCCCTTAAGTGGTCCAAGGATCGCCATAACTGGTTCTATTCCGATGCATATCGTACAGCAGCCAATATCGGTCTGGACTATGAATGGTGCGGACTTGATGTAGGACAGAGAGTGGCAGCAGAGCGTTTACAGTATACGTTAGGCGTGGTTAATAAAGAAAACCCTTATGTGATTTATGAGGTTGACGGTACCCGTATCGAAGAGCCGGCCTTACATCCCGTAGGTATGATGGCGGCAACGGCACAGGGGGCTCTGGCAGTCCCGGGACCTATTTCTTTGAATGATAGTGACCCTGTGAAGGCACTGGCAGCAGAGTGGGTAGAGCGTCTTTGGAATGAGCCTCTTCGTAAGGGGGACAGAAGATATTATGATAATTGTCTGTATATCTTTGCATTGTTGGCACTGAGCGGTAATTACCGTGCGTACTAGTGCAGAGAGAAGAAGGGAAATACTGAAATTAAGGCAGGAAAGGAATAATAGAATTCATGAATATTTTATTGGCAGGACAGAATAAAGCAATTCCCTTTGTTGTGGAGCAGTCCGCATATGAAGGCGTGAAACGCATTTTCGGCAAGGTTGCAAAGGATGTGGAAAAGGTAAGCGGAGTGCTTCCGCAGGTATCGGAAGTTGTAAATGCGAAGGATATTCAGGCAGAAGAAATCGTATTTGCAGCCACTGTTGGCAACAGTGCATTGCTGGATGAGCTTGATGCGGCAGGTAAGATTGACAAAAGTGCAGTGGAAGGAAAATGGGAGGTATTTTCCCTTCAGCTGGTAGAAGCTCCTTTTCCCGGTGTAAAGAAGGCACTGGTGATCGTCGGTAGTGACAAGCGTGGTACCATTTACGGTATGTTCCGTCTGTCTGAATATATTGGTGTAAGCCCTATGTGCTACTGGGGTGATGCTGAGCCTGAGAAGCAGGATAAGTTGGTGCTTGCAGAGGATATCGAGATGGTGTCCAAAGAACCCAGCGTGAAGTTCAGGGGCTTCTTTATCAATGATGAGTGGCCCTGCTTCGGTAACTGGACCTTTTCACATTTTAACGGTTTCACTGCTGAAATGTATGATTATGTATTTGAATTTTTACTTCGTATGAAGGGTAACTATTTATGGCCTGCAATGTGGAGTTCGTCCTTCCCTCTGGATGGTCCCGGATGTTTAAATGAAGAACTGGCTGACATTTACGGTGTGGTTATCGGTTTCTCCCACCATGAGCCCTGTCTGCGTGCCAGCGAGGAGTGGGATAAGGTCAGAGGAGTGGATACCGTATACGGTAATGAGTGGAATTATTATACCAATGCGGAAGGTCTGGCGAAATATTGGGAAGACGGACTTGCAAGAAGCGGTAAGTACGAGCACCTGATTACCATTGGTATGAGAGGTGAGCGCGACAGCTCCATGTTAGGTCCCGATGCAACTCTTAAGGACAATATTGATTTATTAAAGGATATTATTAAGAAACAGCGTGAGCTGATTGGCAAACATGTAAATGCAGATGTGGACAGTGTTCCCCAGCTGCTGGCTCTGTACAAGGAAGTAGAAGCTTATTTCTATGGTGATGAGCAGACGGAAGGATTAAAGAACTGGGATGAGCTGGAAAATGTAATCTTCATGCTGTGTGAAGATAATTTCGGTTATATGAGAACCCTTCCTACAGAGGAGATGAGAAAGCACAAGGGCGGATTTGGTATGTACTACCATTTTGATTATCATGGTGGTCCCATTTCCTATGAGTGGATGCCTTCCACTACCTTTGGCAAGACCTGGGAGCAGATGACCCAGGCATATGATTTCGGTATTCGCGATGTTTGGATTGTAAATGTAGGCGATTTAAAGGGAAATGAAGTGGCACTGAATTACTTCCTGAATCTGGCCTATGATTATGAAAAGTGGGGCAGCAGTGCACCCGGCAGTTACAACTGCTATATGAAGCAGTGGGTGAAGCAGGTATTTCCTGCAGTATCTGAGGAGCTGCAGGAGCAGATTGCAACAGTCTACAGCAGTTACGTGGAACTGAATGCAAAGCGTCGTCCCGAAGCACAGAATGCAGATATTTATCATCCCTGCAATTACAGTGAAGCAGACAGAATGCTGGAAAGAGCAGCACGTGTAGATGAGCTGAATGAGGCTGTATATGCACAGCTTACCGGTAATGCAAAGATTGCATACTGGAGTATGATGTATTTCCCTGCCAAGGCAAGCATGAACCTGCTTCGTATGAACCTGTATGCAGCAAAGAACAAACATTATGCGCTGCAGGGCCGTAAGGTTGCCAATAAGTATGCGCAGCTGGTGGACGAGTGCATTGCATTGGATAAGCAGCTGGTAGCACAGTTTGGTGACTTCCGTGACGGTAAGTGGAGAGGTATGGAGCTGGAGCAGCATATCGGCTTTACCAAATGGAATGATGATGGTTGGAGATATCCGTTGAAGATGCATGTGGAGCCTGTAACCAAGGCACGCATCAGTGTATCCAGAGCGGATGATAATATATTGGCAGTGAAGAATTACGGTACACCCATGTGTATCATTGTAGATGATTTCCTTTCTGAAGGAGTGACACAGACCGCAGTAGAAATCAGCAATGATGGTGTAGGTAGTGTGAATTACCATATTACCGTAGAAAACGGTGAATTACCGGCATGGCTTAAGGTATGTCCCATGGAGGGTACCGTAGAAGATTTAGAGCGTGTGACCATCTTGTGTGAACGTCAGGTCCTGCCTGTTGAAATGGAGACCGTCAGATTACTGATTAATGATGGAGATGCCACTGTAGCAGTGCAGATAAGAGGTCAGCAGTGTGCAGAAACAGCGAAGCTGCCTACAGGCTACTTCACCGATGATAATGGTGTGATTGTAATGGAGGCAAATCATTTCTTGACCAAGAAGGATATGCCTGATGCAGCATATACCCTGATTCCTGACTGTGGCAGAAGCGGTAACGGTATGAAGGTGCTGCCTGCTACAGCAAGTTATACACAAGGGGCAGATAAGCCGGAGATTACCTATGGTTTCTATATCAAAGAAGCGGGAACATACAATGTGGAAGTATGGACTTCTCCTTCCAACTCTCTGGTACATGGCAAAGAAGTTGCCGTAGAAATCAGAGCAAATGAGGAAGCGTCCAAGAAACTGCAGATACTCAGTCCTAAGTTCCGCGGTGGCGATAATGCAGAAGTTGCATGGTGTCAGGGCGTACTGGATCACATTCGCGTGACTGCTACTACACTTGATTTTGCTCAGGGCCTGCAGACTCTGACCATCGGAGCACTGGACAGCGGTGTGATGCTGGAGAGAATCCTGGTATATCCTGCAAACGAGAAATTAAAGGCGTCCTATATGGGCCCTATTGAAAGCTTTTATCAGCAATAAATCAGTAAGATTATGAGGAGGTAACTATGAGCGTTATTTCAAAAAACCCTATTATGCCCGGATTTTTTCCGGATCCTTCCATGTGTGCAGTAGGAGAGGACTTCTATCTGGTGAATTCCACTTTTGCATACTTCCCCGGTCTTCCGGTACTTCATAGCAAGGATTTGGTTCATTTTGAGCAAATCGGCAATGTAATGGACAGAGAGTCTCAGCTGCCCCTGAAGGATACCGGACATTCCAGAGGTCTGTTTGCACCTACAATCCGCTACTATGACGGTACCTTTTATGTGATTTGTACCAATGTGTCTTATGGCGGCAATTATATCGTAACGGCAACCAGTCCTGAAGGTCCCTGGTCTGAGCCCTACTATATTGAGGGGGCGGATGGTATTGATCCCAGTCTGTTCTTTGACCAGGATGGTACCTGCTACTATATCGGTACCCATCCCAATCCCGATGGATGTAAGTATGACGGTGACTGGTACATCTGGATCCAGCAGCTGGATTTGGAAACTATGAAGCTGGTAGGACCCAAGAAAGATGTTTGGAACGGGGCCATGAAGAATGTAATATGGCCTGAGGGTCCTCATCTGTATTACAAGGACGGATACTATTACATCATGCACGCAGAAGGCGGTACAGGTCCTGACCATGCCGTATCTGTGTGCAGAAGTAAGGACATCTGGGGCCCTTATGAAAATTTCAAAAAGAACCCTATACTGACCCACAGACATCTGGGTAAGGATTATCCCATCCAGTATGTAGGTCATTCTGATATCGTAGAGACTGTAAACGGCGAGTGGTACATGGTAATGCTGGCAGTTCGTCCCTTGGAATGCTATACCACCATGGGCCGTGAGACCTTCCTGGCAAAGGTGACCTGGGAGGATGGCTGGCCGGTAGTAAATCCCGGTGTAGGTATGCTCACCGATGAGGTGGAAATCAATCTGCCTGAGTGGGATCCTGTGAAGGAGCCGGATTCCTATACCAACAGAACGAAACAGTTTACTGCTGTACCCGGCAGTAATCGTGTATATGATTTTACCAAGATGGAAAAGCTGGGACATGAATTCCTGATGTTGAGAAATCCCGTAGCAGATATGTATAAGCTGGATGAGAAGGGTATTAACCTGAAACTGGCAGCACCTACCATGAAGGACAATATCAGTTCTTCCTATGTGGCAATCCGCCAGCAGCATCATAATTTTACAGTCACTGCAACAGTATGTGCAGCAAATCTACAGGGTGCAGAGAGTGCAGGTCTGGCATATATGCAGAATAATGATTACAACTTACGACTGGAAGTAAGCGCAGGTGAGGCAAAGGCGATTCTGTGCCAGAACGGACAGGATGAAGTCATCGGCAGCGTAGCTGTATCCGGCAACGAACAACAGCTGACTATGGTAATCGAAGGCCTGGATGCAAAGGTACTGGTAAACGGTGCAGAAATCGGTAAAGCATGTGTATCCGCACTGTCTACAGAAGTAGCAGGAGGCTTCGTAGGCTGTACCGCAGGTATTTATGCTTCCGGTAACGGCACAGATAACGGTAGTTATGTTTGCTTCAAGAGCCTGGGATATGAGGCGTAAGTAAAAACTACGACAGTAGCAACGAAGGTATGAAAAAGGTATCGACATTCCCACAGGGGAGTATCGATACCTTTTGTTTATTTATTATTCAGACTCTGTTTCGGAATCCTTATCTGATTCGTCTTCAGATGTTTCTTCCACAGGCTCGGGAAGGGTCATAAGTACTTTGACGATGCGGTTCTGGTCAATGCCCTGAACCTTTAGGGTGATATTATCTTCCACGATAACTTCTTCATTATCCTCGGGCAGGCGGTCCAGCTTTTCGATGATGATACCGCCGATGGAGTCGTAATCCTCGCTTTCTAAGTCGGTACCAAGCGCATTATTGATATCATCCAGCTTCATGCTGCCTTCCACCAGATAGGTACGCTCTGCCAGTTCCTGAATCAGTTCTGCTTCGTCCTGATCGTATTCATCACGGATTTCGCCAACGATTTCTTCCAGTAAGTCTTCCAATGTAATCATACCTACGGTAGCGCCGTACTCGTTGAGTACAAAAGCCACATTGGTGGTTTTTTCTCGCATTTCGTACATTAAATCAGCACTTTTCTTAAATTCATAGGTGTAATGTGCCTCACGAAGGATGTTGCTTACCTGAAAAGCAGCAGGATCTTTGGTGAGGATGAAATCCTTTATATTAATAAGTCCGATGATATTATCCTTTTCCTCCTCATATACGGGAAGTCTGGTATACATGGACTCACGGAATACAGTTAAAACTTTTTCGTAGTCAGCGTTTACATTGATGGTCACCATATTGATACGGGGAATCATGATATCCTTGGCAAGTGCATCGGAAAAGTCAAATACATTATAGATGATTTCACGTTCTTCGGATTCGATAACACCGTCCTCGTGGCTGACATCCACGTAGGTCTTCAGTTCATTCTCTGTCATGGTATTGATTTTTTTGTTAGGGTCAATATGTAAGAGTTTCATAATGAATAGTGACACCTTGTCGACGATAAATATTACGGGAGTAAGAATTACCATCAGACCGTAAATAATGGCACTATATCCTAACGTCAGCTGTTCGGCATAGATTCTTGCCCAGGTTTTAGGAAGAATCTCACCGCAAATCAATACGACCACGGTCAGTATACCGGTAGCAATACCTACTGCCAGATTGATGCGCATGGCAAGTGTAGTGGCCAGGGCAGAAGCGTACAGGTTTACGATATTATTACCAATCAGTATGGTGCTGAGCATCTTGCCGTAGTTAGCAAGTACTTTATTGGCAAGCTTTGCCTTTTTGTTCCCTTCATCTTCCAAGGCTTTCAATCGTACTCTGTTCACTGTGGAAAGAGCGGTTTCGGCAGAGGAAAAAAAGCCGGACATAATGAGTAGAATAACTAAAATAATCAGTTGTATGACACCTTCGGTATCCAAAATAGGTTCACTCCTTTTTTTATATATTTGGAAACAAATATACATGAATATATGTGGGATTGTCAAGTTTTCAGACTCTGCAGAATATATATTTAACATAAAATTTAGAAATTGGGAGATGAAAATTGATTACGGGTGAACAGAAAAATAATATCATTTACCTGCTGAAATGTCTGCTTCTTTCTTACATAATTACCTTTTTGATTTTAGCAGTGCTGGCATTTGTGATGTTGAAGCTTTTGCCGGCAAAGAGCATTATTTCAGGTGTGATTATTGTGGTTTATGTGGCTGTGAATTTACTTGGCGGCATATTGGCAGGTCGGCATATGAAGGAAAAAAGGTTTTTGTGGGGATTTGCCACCGGCAGTTTATATTTTGCAGTGCTGTTTGTAATGTCCCTGCTTTTTCCGGGGGAAGCATTTCACTTTGGCTCTAATGTAGTTACCACCTTCTTGTTGTGTGCAGGAGGAGGAATGCTGGGGGGGATGATCAGCTAAATCGGAAGAAAACGTTTTCGGAAACGAAAATATGGCAATTTATCGGTTTTTACAAAAAAACCATTTTACAAACGGGAAATTTATGGTATACTACAGAGAGTCCATTTTGACTTTTTATAACAAAAGGAGGCTATATAGCGATGAAGCATATTAAGACTTTGACAACCAGAGATTTGAAGGAATCCGTTAAAAAGGGCGGTTGTGGTGAGTGCCAGACCTCTTGTCAGTCTGCTTGCAAGACCTCTTGTACAGTAGGCAATCAGAGTTGTGAAAAGATTAAATAATCAAACATGACCAGATTAATGTAAGCAGCGATTCAGGTCGCTGCTTATTATACGTTTAAGAGTTTTGGAAAGGAAGCATTTTCGTGATACACCAATATAAAAATAACGGCTACAATATCGTAATGGACGTAAACAGTGGTTCCATTCACGTAGTGGACGATATTGTATATGATATGATTCCCCTGGTAGAGCCGCTGATTAATGAGGGAATCAAGGATGCAGACACTATAAAGGCAGCAGTTTTGAATCTGGCTAATATTCCGTATCCCGATGAGGAAGTTTTGGAAGCAGTTGATGAGGTGCTGGAGCTGGAAAAGGCAGGTCAGCTGTTTGCACCCGATATTTATGAAAATTATGTTTTTGATTTTAAGAATAGGCAGACCGTAGTAAAAGCCTTGTGTATGCACATCGCCCATGACTGTAATCTGGCATGTCAGTACTGCTTTGCAGAAGAAGGCGAGTATCATGGCAGAAGAGCTTTAATGAGCTTTGAAGTGGGTAAGAAAGCACTGGATTTTCTGGTGGCTAATTCCGGCAACAGAATTAACCTGGAAGTGGACTTCTTCGGCGGTGAGCCTTTGATGAACTGGCAGGTAGTAAAGGATCTGGTAGCTTACGGAAGAAGCTTAGAGGAAGCCAATAATAAAAAGTTCCGTTTCACATTGACTACCAATGGTATCTTACTTGACGACGATATTTTGGAATTTGCCAATAAGGAAATGAGTAATATCGTTTTGAGTATTGACGGCCGTAAGGAAATAAACGATAAGATGCGTCCCTTCAGAGGCGGACAGGGTAGCTATGATATTATCGTACCCAAGTTCCAAAAGGTGGCGGAAAGTCGTGATCAGATGAATTATTATGTGAGAGGCACCTTCACACATGAAAACCTGGATTTTTCCAAGGATGTACTGCATCTGGCAGACCTGGGCTTTAAACAGATATCTGTAGAACCTGTTGTGGCACAGCCCAGTGATTATTATGCAATCAAAGAAGAGGATATTCCTACGCTGATGGAGGAATATGACAAGCTGGCGGTAGAGATGCTTAAACGCAGAAAAGAAGGACGTGCATTTAATTTCTTCCACTTTATGATTGATTTGGAAGGCGGACCCTGTGTAGCTAAGCGTTTGTCCGGTTGCGGTTCAGGTACGGAGTATCTGGCTGTAACACCCTGGGGGGATTTGTATCCCTGCCATCAGTTTGTAGGTAATGAGGAATTCCTGATGGGGAATGTGGACGAGGGTATTGTAAGAGACGATATCAGGTCTGAGTTTAAATGCTGTAATGTATATGCCAAGGAAAAGTGTAGAAAGTGCTTTGCAAAGTTCTACTGTAGCGGAGGCTGTGCAGCGAATTCGTATAATTTCCACGGTAATATAAATGATGCTTATGATGTGGGATGTGAACTTCAGAGAAAACGCGTGGAATGTGCCATCATGATGAAGGCTGCCATGGCGGAAGAATAAGCAAATACATTTTGGATAGAAGGAAGGGTGTAAAGAGATGAAGAGAAGTAATGCCATAGCTGTTTTACTGTGTGCAATCATCGTGCTTTTAGGTGTAGCTTATGTGGATATTTTTGGTGTGGATGCAGTTGGCAAGGGAAGCGCGAAGGATATCAATTTAGGTCTGGATCTGGCAGGTGGTGTCAGCATTACCTATCAGGTAGTGGGGGATGAGGAACCCAGTATTACCGATATGAATGATACAATTGCAAAGTTGCAGAAGCGTGTAGAAAACTACAGTACAGAAGCAATTGTTTATCAGGAAGGTGCTGACAGAATTAATATTGAAATTCCGGGTGTCAGTGATGCTAATGAGATTCTGAAAGATTTGGGTAAACCCGGTCAGCTGTATTTTATTGCGGAAACAGACAGCACAGGTAATGTGAACTATACCTTTGATATGAACGGTGTACCCCAGCTTGCTAAAACAATTGAAGATTTAAAGGCGGACGGTTCCATTAAATTAGAGGGAACGGATGTAAAGGATGCTACCGCAGGCTCCATTCAGGACAGCATGGGTAACAGTACTTTTGCAGTAAGTCTGTTGATGACCGAAGAAGGTACCAAGAAGTTTGAGGATGCTACCAGAAACGCATATCAGAAGGGTGAAAGACTGGGTATTTATTATGACGGAGCTTTTGTCAGTGTACCTACCGTAAGCGGTGTATTTACTGACGGACAGGCACAGATATCCCCCATGTCTTCTTTTGAAGAGGCTGAAAATCTGGCTTCCACCATTCGTATCGGTGGTCTGAAACTGGAACTGGAAGAACTGCATTCTAAGGTAGTAGGTGCGCAGCTGGGTGTTGAAGCAATCGAGACCAGCTTAATGGCAGGTGCTATCGGTCTGGTTATCGTTATTGTATTGATGATAGTAATTTATTATATTGCAGGTGTGGCATCTGCAATTGCACTTAGTTTATATGTTGTATTGATTGTTCTGCTGCTCAATGGTTTCGACATGACTCTGACCCTGTCCGGTATCGCAGGTATCATCCTGTCCATCGGTATGGCAGTTGATGCAAACGTAATTATTTTTGCACGTATCAGAGAAGAACTGGCTACAGGTAAGACTGTAAAGAGCGCAATGAAAATCGGTTATGATAAGGCGCTGTCTGCTATCATAGATGGTAATATTACTACATTGATTGCGGCAGGTGTGTTGTTATTGCTGGGTCCCGGTACCGTCAAGGGTTTTGCACAGACTTTGGCGCTTGGTATCGTACTGTCCATGTTTACAGCACTTGTAGTGACCAAATATATTATGCAGGCATTCTATGCCCTGGGTATCAAGGATGCCAAGTGGTATGGTATCGGTAAGCAGCGTAAGCCGATTAACTTCTTGTCCAAGAAGGGCATTTTCTTTGGAGTGTCACTGGCTGTGATTATTGCAGGTTTCGTAGTGATGGGTGTTCAGAAGACAAATGGCAACGATATGTTGAATTTCAGCCTGGAATTTAAGGGCGGTACTGCAACTACTGTTGAATTTGCAGAGAGTATGAGTCTGGAAGAGATTAATGATAAGGTAGTGCCTCATATTGAGAGCGCAACCGGAAGTGCAGTTCAAATTCAAACCGTACAGGATTCCAATGAGGTTATCTTTAAAACCAATAATCTGAATATTGATCAGAGAGAGGCACTCAATACCGTGCTTGCTGAAGAATTTGGTGTAGCAGAAGATATGATTACTTCTGAGACTATTAGTTCTGTAATCAGTGATGAGATGAAGTCTGACACCATTATTGCAGTAGTGGTTGCAATTATCTGTATGTTAATATATATCAGAATCAGATTTAGCGATATCCGTTTTGGCTTTAGTTCCGTTGTGGCACTTATGCATGATGTGCTGGTAGTACTTACCTTCTATGCAGTTGCAAGAGTATCCGTAGGTAATACTTTCGTGGCATGTATGCTGACGATTGTAGGTTATTCCATTAATGCCACTATCGTAATCTTTGACCGTGTACGTGAGAATATGGCAGTTATGAACAAATCCATTATGAGTAAGGAAGATTACTTGAAGGAAGTGGTCAATACCAGTATTACACAGACCCTTTCCAGAAGTATCTTTACTTCACTGACTACCTTCGTAATGGTAGCAGCTCTGTATATTCTGGGTGTAACAAGTATTCGTGATTTTGCATTGCCTCTGATGGTAGGTATCATATGTGGTGCATATTCTTCTGTATGTCTTGCAGGTGCTTTGTGGTATGTGCTTCGTAAGAAGTTTCCCCCTAAGGCGAATCTGCAGGACTAAAGTACAAAATAAATTATGAGATGCAAAATAATTTTTGCGCAGGCTATTTTGCGTAGCTACGCAAAGATTATAGAATAGTGAAAGGTATGAGTAACTATGGAGAAGTGGTTTGTAACTGCGAAAAGCGGCGAATTTGATAAATGGGCCGAAGAATTCCATATTAGTCCCGTACTTGCACGGATTTTGCGAAACAGAGAGTTAAAAGAGGAACTTACCATGCGTAAGTTCCTTTTTGGCACACTGGAGGATTGTCACAGTCCCTGGTTATTAAAGGACTTGGATAAGGCGGTACAGGGGATTCTGGATGCACTGGAGCAGGGGATGACGATTCGTGTAATAGGTGATTATGATGTGGACGGGATCTGTTCTGCGTACATATTGACCAAAGGGCTGGAATTGTTGGGGGCAAAGGTGGATACCATGATTCCACACCGTATCCATGACGGGTATGGTCTGAATGAAAATCTGATTGAGGAAGCGCATAAGGATGGTATCGGCCTGATAGTGACCTGCGATAATGGTATAGCGGCGGCTCCTCAGATTCAGCAGGCTGCTGATTTGGGGATGCAGGTAATTGTAACAGACCACCACGAGGTGCCTTTTGAAGAAGGCATAGGGGTAGATGGTGCGCCGGTTAGAAGAGAAATATTACCTCCTGCCTTGGCAGTAGTGGATCCTAAGAGGCAGGAGTGTGCATATCCTTATAAAAACATTTGCGGTGGGGTGGTAGCCTATAAGCTGATACAGGCACTTGCAGAGCGAAGCGGCAGTGAAGCATTGCAGCGGGAAATGGATGCATTGCTGGAATTTGCCGCACTGGCAACGGTATGCGATGTGATGGAGCTATTGGATGAGAATCATATCATCGTTAAGGAAGGTTTGCAGAGAATGCGCCATAGTAGGAACCTGGGGTTACAGGCGCTGATGGAGGTCAACCGGCTGGACACAGACAAATTGTCTGCGTATCATCTGGGCTTTGTCATCGGTCCCTGTCTGAATGCCACGGGACGCCTGGATACGGCGAAAAGAGCACTTGAGCTGTTACAAAGCAAGAGCCGGGTGGAAGCAGTGACCGCAGCCAGGGAACTGAAGGAGTTAAATGACAGTCGTAAGAATCTGACCCTGCAGGGAGTAGAAGACGCAGAAAAATATATTGAGGAGCAGGGCATCATCGGAGATAGTGTCTATTTGATATATCTGCCGGATGTCCATGAGAGTCTGGCAGGAATTATTGCGGGACGTGTCCGTGAGAAATACAATCATCCTGTATTTGTACTGACGAAAGGTGAGGAAGGGGTAAAAGGATCCGGTCGTTCCATAGACAGTTATCATATGTATGAAGCTATGGTGCGCAATAAAGAGTATTTCACCAAGTTCGGCGGACATAAATTGGCTGCAGGGCTTTCCATGGAAGAAGAAATGATAGAACCCCTCAGGCAGGCATTGAATGCAGAGTGCGGACTGGGTGAAGAGGATTTTTACGCAAAAGTGGTCATCGATGTGCCTATGCCCATTGCTTATGCGAGTGAGGCGCTGGCGAACCAGCAGGAGCTTTTGGAACCCTTTGGTGTAGGTAATCCTAAGCCTCTTTTTGCGGAGAAAAATGTACGTTTTCACCGGGTAGCGGTATTCGGTAAAAATAAGAATGTGATGCGATGTACGGTGAGTGCAGGAGATAACAGCGGTTTAAGTGCCAATTATCCGAAGGGCAATAGGACAGTTACGAAATATCAGCTTATATATTTTGGAGATATTGCTAAATTTGAAAATTATGTAATAGAAAAATATGGTGCGGAAGCAATGCAACAATTGTGGGACGGAAATGGAGATGTGATGCTGTCCGTAGCTTATCAGATAGGAATAAACAGCTATAACGGACGCAAGGAATTGCAGCTGATTATGCAGAATTATTGCTAGGAGAAATGATATGATAGCAACAGTAACATTAAATCCGGCAGTGGATAAAACCTGCAAAATAAAGAGTTTGCGAATGGGTGAAGTGAACCGCCTGGAAAGCAGCATAAGCCAGGCCGGAGGCAAAGGAATCAATGTGACAAGGGTGCTCAGACAGTTTCATATGCCGGTAATGGCTCTTGGTTTTCTGGGTGGCAATAACGGCAGGTTCATCGAAGAAGCGGTGGAAAAGCTGGGAGCAGAATGCTTTTTCACAAATGTTTCGGGAGAGACACGTGTAAATACCAATATTCTCAGCCGTGACGGTATGGTGACGGAGATATTGGAGCCTGGTCCTATTATTACAGAGAAAGAGTTACAGCATTTTCTGCGGTGCTACGAAGGGGCATTGGAGCAGTGCGGGATGGTGGTATTGTCCGGCAGCCTGCCCCAAGGGATTCCAATGGATATCTATGCAGTGCTGATAGAACGTGCCCGGCTTTATGGTGTAAAGACCCTGTTGGATACTTCCGGGGAAGCGCTGCGCATAGGTATAAAGGCCAAACCCTATATGATCAAACCCAATCATCATGAATTGGCATATCTGGCAGGCAAACAGGTATTAACACGTGATGAGATGATAACAGAAGCCCGGAGAATAATAGCGGGCGGTATCAGCAAAGTAGTGGTGTCCTTGGGTAGTGAGGGGATGCTGTATGTGGATGGAGAACAGAGTCTCTTTGCACCGGCTAAGTCTGTACAGGTGATGAATACCGTGGGCTGCGGGGATACGGCTGTGGCATCCTTTTGTATGAGTGAGATGGCAGGAGATACTTCCGACGTGGCGCTGAAAAAAGCGGTAGCACTTGCGGCAGCCAATGCGGCCGGTGCAGGAAGCGGTGAAATATCCATGGACATTTACCTGGACCTACTTTAATTTAAGGAGTTTTAAGAGAGTTTATATTTTCCTTATCATTTAAACACACTTTAGACACATTTTAGTATTATGATATATTCAGATGGTGTGAAAACACCATTTCCCCCCCTCATAAGAAAGTGAAAAAGCTTCGGCATTGCCGGAGCTTTTTTACGTTGGGGGGGAGGGCATGAAATAAATATACATGCACCGCATTTGGTGGTATTATATTAGCAGGAATGTGGACGATTTTGTGGTATGAAAAGTCATACATGGCTAATGGTGAAAACGGTGTCAGAGAGGAAAGAGAAGGAAAATGCATTTTTTTTGTGAGTGCGGTTATAGAGTTACTGATATAACGGATTATATTTCATACAAAGCGCGTATCATAGCGGATCAGGATTGGTTTGATTTTTATGACAGAATAGAAGCAGCAATCAAATCAGACGAGACGGATAAGGAAAAAATAATAAACGAATTTTGGAGAGATACATTGGATATCAGTAATGCAATGTATCAGTGTCCGAAATGCGGATGTATTTTTATTAGCGGAGAAAGAACAATTTTACATGCATTCAAACCCGTAAGAGAAGTTCCTGTAAAATTACTGCGTTCGGCAAAAGGTGAGAAATGGCAAGGCACATTATATGCGGAATGGGAGGACGATAAGCCGCAGTGGAGTAAGCATCATGGATATATATGGCCTGATGTTAATTTGGATTTTGATATTCCGGGATTTGATGACTACAATTCGTTTGTAGAAAAATACTATGAAATCTTTGAGGAATTAAAGAATAGGGGTGTAATAAGATATGCCAGGTTAAAGCGAAATAAGCAGATACTTCATTACTGGGAGACCTCCAATATTGAGAAACGTTGGAATTTCGATTAGAAGAAAAGGGAAAGGCTAGTATGTACTGGGATTTGGAAGAAGAACACAAAGCTGCATATGATGAAAATGAGTGTGCGGAAATCGATGATTTGACGAATTTGTTTGATATTATACTTGATTATATGCATGAGGGCAATGGATTATATCCATGGACTATGTGTGTGGATGTGTTTTTTTGTGACAATCAAAAGCCAGAAAGTACAATTCCAAAGTTTATTCAACAGTACTACTGTGCATATTTGAAAGAAGATGAAAAGAAGAAGGTGCAGGAGATGTATGACCCTCCTTTTGATTTGGAAGATGGGGGTGCAGGTAAGATAGAGGATGTTTTACGGGATGCCTTTCATATGGTACATATATCAGAAAGATGGACAGGTACTCTAAAACAACATCAAGAAAATATAAGGATTGTTGCAACGAAGCTTCAGGAAAAAATCGGACTGAATTGTGGGGTAAAATATAAACTTACCAAAAAGGATTTAGAGTGTCTGGCTACCGTTTATTTGGGGATTTTGATAGAGGGATATATTATTCAATGTGGGAAATATGCTTTTTTAGTATTGACCGGAAGTAGTGAGTAAAAAGGAAGAAATGTAAAATGTTAAAAATATAAAAATATTACTGCCGCCATGGATTGCTTTGATGGAAGTGCGTGATGAAATCAGACGTATAGGGCAAATGCAAAGATGTATGTAATGATAGAAGAGGATTCGTTTTTATATTCCTTCGGATTCGGGGTAGTAGAAAAGTGAAAAATAGAGTAAAATAAAAAGAGTATGTTTTAAAATCGACCTGTTTCAGGGAGGAAAGGAAATGCATGGTCTATTTGATGTAGTCCGTGTGGGAAAGATCATGAAATTAAGAGATTTACTGGTTGGTTTACAATATGAATGCATCCGTGGAGATGTAGAGGTACAGATAGAGGGAATTACATATGATTCCAGAAAAGATGCGACGGGGCAGGCATTTGTCTGCATGGTAGGAGCCGTGTTCGACGGTCATACCTTTGCTGCAGATGTGGCGGCAAAGGGGGCAAAAGCACTGATTGTTTCTAAGAATGTGGAAGTGCCGTCAGAACTCGATGTGGTCATTGTCAAAGTGGAGGATACCAGGTATGCGCTGGCATATATGTCTGCGGCATGGTTCGGAAATCCGGCCTCCAAGATGAAGATTATCGGTATCACCGGTACCAAGGGTAAGACTACCACTACGTATCTGGTGAAGTCCATTCTGGAAAATGCAGGTTACAAGGTAGGACTCATCGGAACTATAGAAACCATCATCGGAGATACCCATATTCCTGCATCCAATACCACACCGGAGTCTTACCTGCTGCAGCAATATTTTGCACAAATGGTGGAAAAGGGTATGGACTGCGTGGTGATGGAGGTATCCTCCCAGGCACTGAAAATGCACAGAACCCAGGGCTTTTTCTTTGATTACGGTATTTTTACCAATCTGGAAAAGGACCATATTGCACCGGGTGAACATGAGAGTATGGAAGAATATATGGCTTGCAAGGGTCTGCTTTTCAAGCAGTGCAAGGTGGGGATCGTAAACGGTGATGACAGTCATTTGGAACAGATACTGGCAGGACATACCTGTGAAGTGGAGACTTACGGTTTGCTGGAAGGAAACGATTTGCGGGCAGAGGAACTGCAGCTGGTACATCAGCCGGGACAGCTTGGCGTGGCATTTAAGGTTAGCGGCTTGATGGAATTTCAGGCCCAAATCCGTACACCGGGACGTTTTAGTGTGTACAACGCATTGACAGCCATTGCCATTTGCAGACATTTTAATATAAAAGAACAGGATATTAATAAGGCGCTTATGGCGGCAAAGGTAAAAGGCCGAATCGAGATGGTGCCTGTTTCGGATGCGTATACCCTGCTGATTGATTATGCCCATAATGCCATGTCACTGGAGAGTCTGCTCACTACCTTAAAAGAATATGAACCGGGCAGACTGGTATGTCTCTTTGGCTGTGGTGGCAACCGGTCAAAGGACCGTCGCTTCGAGATGGGTGAGATTAGTGGTAAGCTGGCAGATCTGACCATTATTACTTCGGATAATCCTCGCTATGAGGAACCGATGGATATTATTGCAGATATTAAAACCGGTATCAGCAGAACTGCAGGTGCTTACGTGGAGATTCCGGACCGCAAGGAGGCTATCCGCTATGCCATGGCAAATGGCAGACCGGGGGATATCATTGTACTTGCAGGCAAGGGCCATGAGGATTATCAGGAAATAAAAGGTGTGAAATACCCCATGGATGAAAGGGTACTCATACAGGAGATTCTGGAAGAGGGACTGTAAAATAGAAAGAGGAGTTCAGGCCTGCAAGAGAAGGCCTGGTCCAAGAAATCAGAAAGGAGGGCAACACGTGCCGGATATTTACGCAGACATTATAGTGGACATATCCCATGAAAAAGTAGATAAGGCATTTCAGTACAAAATTCCTGCACATTTGCAGGGGCGTATCGAAACCGGTATGTGCGTAGTGGTGCCCTTCGGAAAAGGAAATAAGCAAATTAAGGGCTATGTGTTGGATGTTACCCGGGAGTGTAAATTTGACCCTGCCCGCATAAAGGAAATCAGCGGTATCACCGCCAAGGGCGTATCTGCTGAGGAACGTATGATAGAACTGGCAGCATTCTTGCGTAAAAATTATGGTGGCACCATGATACAGGCACTAAAGACTGTATTGCCGGCCAAAAAGAGTGTAAAAATGCTGGAGCATCGTACAGTGGTGCGCAAGATGAGCCGAGAGGAAATCATATCTCTGCTGGGAGAAAGCAATCGTAAGGGACAGAAGGCAAAGGAAAGGCTTTTGAGGGAGCTTTCGGAGCAGGATTCCATTCCTTATGAATGGATTACTCAAAAGCTGGGCGTATCTGCGCAAACAGTACGTAGTCTGGAAAATGCCGGAGCCATACAGATTGTCAGTGAAAAGAGCTTTCGTAATCCGGTCAGACTTCAGGATGCACAGTTTCATAGAAATGCCCTAAGTGTGAAACAGCGGGAAATTGTAAGCCGCGTAATGGAGGAATATGACGGAGGCCGTATGGGTACTTATCTGGTCCACGGTATCACCGGAAGCGGTAAGACGGAAGTGTATCTCCAGCTTGTGGAGGAAATGGTGAGCAGAGGAAAGCAAGCCATTGTACTGATTCCGGAGATTGCGTTAACTTATCAGACCCTGCTGCGGTTTTACAGACGTTTTGGAGACCGGGTAAGTGTGATGAATTCTACTTTATCACCGGGTGAAAAGTATGATCAGTGCCAAAGGGCAAAAAACGGGGATATCGATGTGATTATCGGTCCCAGGTCCGCCCTTTTTACCCCTTTTCCGGATATTGGTCTGATTATTATGGATGAGGAGCATGAGGGCAGTTATAAGAGCGAAAGCAGTCCCAAATATCATGCCAGAGAGGTGGCGATGGAGATTGCCCGGATGCATGGGGCGAGTGTGGTGCTGGGTTCAGCTACCCCTTCTCTGGAAGCATATCATATGGCGCAGAACGGTGGGTGCACGCTATTTAAGCTGACGGAACGTTTGACCGGAGGGAATCTTCCCACTGTTTATACTGTAGATTTGCGGGAAGAATTACGGGAAGGGAACCGTTCCATTTTTAGCAGAAAGCTGCAGGAGCTTTTAAATGACAGATTGGAAAAAGGACAGCAGAGTATGCTGTTTTTGAACAGAAGGGGCTATGCAGGGTTTGTATCCTGCAGGGCCTGCGGTGAGGTAATGAAATGTGTGCACTGTGATGTGTCCCTGTCGGAACATAAAAACGGCACACTGGTGTGTCACTATTGCGGCTATACAGTACCCAAACCCAATCTCTGTCCCAAGTGCGGATCTAAATATATTATGGGTTTTAAAGCGGGTACGGAGCAGATTGAGCAAAAGCTGCAGGAGCTTTATCCGGGGATACGTACCCTACGTATGGATGGTGACACCACCAAAACCAAGGACAGTTATGAGCAGATACTCACTGCCTTTGCCAATGGAGAGGCAGATGTGCTTATCGGCACCCAGATGATTGTAAAAGGGCATGATTTTCCCAATGTGACTTTGGTAGGAGTGTTGGCTGCAGATTTGTCTCTGGGGGCAAATGATTTCCGTTCCGGAGAGCGTACCTTCCAGTTGCTGACCCAGGCCGCAGGCAGAGCAGGCAGAGGAGAGCTGCCCGGCGAAGTGGTGTTACAGACTTATCAGCCGGAGCACTATGCAGTGGTGCATGCGGCAGGACAGGATTATGAAAGTTTTTATGAGGAAGAAATTCTGTACAGGGAATTATCAGGATATCCTCCTGCAGCACATATGCTGGCAGTGCAGCTTTATGGCAGAACTGCTGAGGGGGTACAGGGACTTGCAGAGCATCTGGCTGCACTGGTGAAAACGCAGGCGGATGAAACAGAGCCTATTGCCAAAAGACTTCGTGTAATCGGTCCGGCACCGGCCACCATAGGAAAAATAAATGATGTTTTTAGATTTGTTTTCTATGTGAAATACGAAAAGTATGATAAACTTGTACAGGTAAAGGATTTACTGGAAAGTGAAATACAAAAATTACAGCCAAGATATGAGTCGGTACAGTTTGATTTTGATCCGATGAATATCATGTAAAGGGCAATAAAATAATAAGAAAAGAGAGGCGTAAGATAATCATGGCAATTCGTAATATTCGTGAAATCGGAGATGAAGTTTTAAATAAAACCTGTAAGGAAGTTACAGAGATGACTCCCCGTATCAGGGACTTGATCGGTGATATGCTGGAAACCATGTATGAGGCAAACGGTGTAGGTCTGGCAGCACCCCAGGTGGGTATACTCAAGCGTATTGTGGTAATTGACTGTACCGGGGAGGAACCCTATGTACTGATTAATCCCCGCATTGTGGAGACCAGCGGCGAGCAGACCGGTGGTGAGGGATGTTTAAGTGTGCCCGGTAAGTCCGGTACCGTGACCAGACCTGCCTATGTGAAATGTGTGGCTCTGGATGCAGATATGAAGCCCTTTGAACTGGAAGGTACGGAGCTGTTGGCACGTGCCATCTGCCATGAACTGGATCATCTGGACGGTCACCTTTATGTGGAAAAGGTAGAGGGTGAACTGCAGGATGTAGTTATGGGCGAGATGGAAGAAATCGAAGACTAGTACGAAGGGAGCATGGCAGTAGCATGAAAATCGTATTTATGGGTACCCCGGATTTCGCCGTGGGTGCATTGGAAGCATTAATAGAGGCAGGACATGAGATTACTGCAGTAGTGACACAGCCGGACAAGGCGAAGGGACGTAGCGGACAGTTGCAGTTTCCACCGGTAAAGGAATGTGCACTTCGTCATAATATACCTGTATTTCAGCCGGTTCGCATCAAGACAGAGGAGGCAATTGCGCAGTTGAAAGAATATCCTGCAGACATTTATGTAGTAGCCGCATTTGGACAGATATTGTCACAGGAAATTCTGGATATGCCTAAGTATGGTTGTGTGAATATTCACGCATCCCTGCTGCCTAAGTACAGAGGTGCATCTCCTATTCAGCATGTTATCATTGATGGTGAGAACAAAACAGGTGTAACCATCATGCAAATGGATGCAGGACTGGATACCGGCGATATGTTGTATAAAAAGGAACTGGATATTGACAGTACAGATACTTTTGAAACCTTGCATGATAAGTTGATGGTGCTGGGTGGCCAGGCCATTACCGAAGCACTTGTACTGTTAGAGCAGGGGAAACTTACTCCTGAGAAGCAGGAGGATGAAAAAAGCTGCTACGCATCCTTAATTCGCAAAGAAATGGGTAAAATAGATTTTAGTAAGACAACCGGAGAGATAGACAGGCTGATTCGGGGCATGAATCCCTGGCCCAGTGCATTTACCTCTTACAAAGGCAAGCAGATGAAAGTCTGGAAGGCGGTACCTACAGTTAAGGCAGAGAACGCAGCGGATGCACCCGGCACGGTGCTTTCCGTGGATAAGGAAGGCTTTGACGTATGCACCGGTGATGGAGCACTTCGTATATTGGAGCTTCAGTTGGAAGGTAAAAAGAGAATGTCTGCCCATGACTTTTTATTGGGAGTAAAGATTGCGGCAGGAGAATGTCTGGGGGACTAGTTTGACAGGCTTGGGATTGTAGTAGAAACACAATTTCAGAAAGGGGAATATATGTTTTTATTTGGAGGATATTATGGTTTTGGGTTGGATATCACCTACTTACTGGTGATTATCGGTATGGTTTTGTGCCTGGGAGCCAGTGCACTGGTGAATGCCACCATGAACAAATATAGTAAGGTTCGTAACATGTATGGTATGAGCGGCGCGCAGGCAGCACGCAGAATTCTGGATGCGGAAGGGCTTTCCCATGTAAGTGTGGAAGCAATATCTGCAGGAGATCATTATGACCCTTCTGCACAGGCGGTGAGGCTGTCTTCCGGAAATTATCATGGGGCAACGGTAACTGCTATAGCGGTGGCAGCCCATGAATGTGGTCATGCCATTCAGCATGCCAAAGGTTATGCACCTTTGAAGTTTAGAAGCAGTCTGGTACCGGTAGCCAATATCGGCAGTAATCTGGGAATGCCCATTATTTTAATCGGTGTCTTGCTTAGCTGGAATCAGACCCTGATACAAATCGGTATCATAGCTTTTTCGCTGGCAGTACTTTTCCAGTTAGTGACATTGCCGGTAGAGTTTAATGCTTCCTCCAGAGCGTTGGCAATTATAGGACAGCGGGGCATGCTCACCCAGGAGGAGATAAAGGGTGGTAAAAAGGTACTTCAGGCAGCGGCACTGACCTATGTGGCAGCAGCAGCATCCTCCATGTTGCAGCTGCTGAGACTTATTTTGCTCTTTGGAGGAAATCGTAGAAGGAGTAACTGAGGATAATGGCTGAAAATAGCAGAGAAATTATATTGGATACCCTCCTTGAGATGGAAAGAAACAAGGAATATGACGGCAGACTGATAAAGGCGGTACTGGATAAGTACGGTTACCTGCCATCCCAGGATAAATCGTTTATCAAGAGAGTGTTGGAAGGAACCCTGGAGCGGAAAATAGAGCTGGATTATTATCTTGACAGTTTTTCCTCTGTTCCGGTGAGAAAAATGAAGCCTCTGATACGTTGTCTGCTTCGTATGAGCGTATATCAGCTGGTATTTATGGACGCCATACCGGATAGTGCAGTATGTAACGAGGCTGTGAAGCTGGCACAGAAGAGAAAATTTGCCGGCCTGAAGGGTTTTATCAACGGTGTGTTGCGAAACATTGCCAAGCAGAAAGACGCATTGCCCACACCGGACCCGGCAGCAGATTTGACTGCTTATCTGACAGTAAAATATTCCATGCCCCGGTGGATTGTGGAAAAATGGCTGACGGAATACGGCGGTGAAATTACGAAAGGGATGCTGGAGAGTTTGCTGGAGATTCATCCCGTATCCATACGTTTCAGTACGGGTTTGACTTGTGAGGAAATAACGCAGTATGTAAAACAGATGGAAGAAAAGGGTGTGGTACTTACCCAAAGTGCGTATCTGCCCTATGTATATACAGCAAAGAATACCGAGGATATCAGAAAGCTTCCGGGGTTTACGGAAGGTAAGTTTGTTATACAGGATGTAAGTTCTGCATTGGCTGTGGAGGCAGCAGGTATTCAGGTGGGAGATTTTGTCGTGGACATTTGTGCAGCGCCCGGAGGCAAGACCATGTTGGCTGCAGAAAAGGCAGGCAGGGTACTATCCCGGGATGTTTCGGAAGAAAAGCTGGACTACATCCGAGAAAATATACAGCGCATGGGACTTACAAATGTGGAGACCCAGGTATATGATGCCGGTTGTAAGGATGACACGCTAAAAGAGCAGGCGGATGTGGTGATTATGGATGTGCCCTGTTCGGGTCTTGGTATCATCGGCAAAAAGAGGGACATTAAATACAATGTTACCCTTGAAAGCCTGGAGAGTTTGAATGCATTGCAAAAGAGTATTGTTACAAACAGCTGGGAATACGTGAAAAAGGGCGGTATACTGCTATATAGTACCTGTACCGTGAACCCTGCGGAAAATCAGGAGATGGTACAGTGGATTACAGAGCATTTCCCTTTTGAGGCAGTGGATATAAGGGAACGCATCCCTGAGAAGCTTGCTAAAGAGCGGGATAAGGCGGCGGATCTGATAGCGGCTTCGGATACAGTCCTTGCAGACAGCTGTGTGCAGTTATTTCCGGGCATTATGGAAACGGACGGATTTTTCTTTGCAGTATTAAGAAGAAAATGAGAAAGGCATGGTTAAGCACATGTTAGAGAAAGCAGATATTAAATCATTCAGTCTGCAAGAGTTAAAAGAAGAGATGGAGCAGCTGGGAGAAAAGGCCTTCCGTGCGGCTCAGATATATGAATGGATGCACGTGAAACTGGCCGGGAGCTTTGAGGAGATGACCAATCTGCCCAAGGCACTTCGCGAAAAGTGCGCAGAGCGCTATACTTATACCCATCTTCATGCCATTCAGGTACAGGAGTCAAAGATTGACGGTACCAGAAAATATTTATTTGAATTGGCGGACGGCAATGTGGTGGAAAGTGTCTGGATGAAATATAAGCACGGTAACAGTGTGTGCATTTCTTCACAGGTGGGATGCCGCATGGGGTGCAGATTTTGTGCATCCACATTGGATGGTCTGGAGAGGAATTTATTGCCCTCTGAGATGCTGGAGCAAATATATGCCATTACCAGACTGACAGGGGAAAGAGTGTCCAATGTGGTAGTTATGGGCACGGGAGAACCCATGGACAATTATGACAATCTGCTGACCTTTTTAAGGCTTCTTACGGATGAAAAGGGATTGAACATCAGTCAGAGAAATATCACGGTATCCACCTGTGGTATCGTACCGCGCATGCGTCAGCTGGCAGAGGAAAAGCTACAGATTACCCTGGCATTGTCATTGCATGCTACAACGGATGAAAAGCGTAAGCAACTGATGCCAATCGCAAATAAGTACTCTATCAGGGAACTTATGGAGGCATGTGCATATTATTTTGAGCAGACCGGCAGGCGTATCACCTTTGAGTACAGTCTGGTGGGCGGCGTGAATGATACGGACGAGGATGCGGCGGAGCTTACTCGGCTGGCCGGCCCTTTGTGTTGTCATATTAATCTGATACCGGTAAATCCCATTAAGGAAAGAGATTATGTGCAATCAGAGACGGGACGCATACAAGCCTTCAAAAATAAACTTGAAAAAAACAAAATTAATGTTACTATAAGAAGGGAAATGGGCAGAGATATAGACGGCGCATGCGGACAGCTGCGTCGCAGACATATCAAGGAGGAAAAGCAGTGCTGAAAGCAGTTGGAATATCCGACGTCGGTAAAAAGCGAAAACTGAATCAGGATTATGTTTATACAACAGAGACGCCTGTAGGCAAGCTTCCCAATCTGTTTATTGTGGCAGATGGTATGGGAGGGCACAATGCAGGTGACTTTGCTTCAAAGATTACGGTGGAAACGATTTTAAACGAAATTGCAAATGATGATAATGCGGATCCGAAGCAATTGCTTTGTAAGGCAATTGAAGCTTCCAATGATGTGGTTTTAAAGGTGGCATCCTGTGCTACGGATCTGGCGGGTATGGGGACGACAGTAGTTGCGGCTACCTGTATCGGAGATACGCTGTATGTGGCAAATGTAGGAGACAGTCGTCTTTACATCAGCGGGAAGAATGAGATACAACAAATTACCCGGGATCATTCTTTGGTAGAAGAAATGATTCGTATGGGAGGAATTGCAAGGGATGATGCACGTAATCATCCGGATAAAAATATTATTACCAGGGCTGTCGGTGGCAAAAATACCGTGGAAGTAGATTGCTTTACGGTGGGGCTGCAGGATGAGGATATGATACTAATGTGCTCTGATGGTCTGACAAATATGCTGGAAGATAAAGAAATTCAAGGCATACTAAGAGGTGAAGGTGAGCTTCACGTCAAGGCACAGACATTGGTGGATAGAGCCAATGAAAACGGAGGCAAGGATAATATTTCCGTAATATTGGTAACCAGGTAGTATTGTATAGGAAAGGCATGGTTGAAACAATGGTCAAAATAGGAATGATGATAGGCGACCGTTATGAGATTTTAGAAAAAATCGGAACGGGTGGCATGTCGGATGTATATAAGGCGAAGTGTCATAAATTGAATCGTCATGTTGCAGTAAAAGTGCTGAAACAGGAGTTCAGTGAAAATGCCAACTTTGTATCCAAATTCCGTATAGAAGCCCAGGCGGCAGCAGGGCTGATGCATTCTAATATCGTAAATGTATATGATGTTGGAGAAGAGGGTGAAATCTACTATATCGTAATGGAGCTGGTAGAGGGTATCACTCTGAAAAAATATATTGAAAAGAAAGCAAGATTATCTTATAAAGAGGCTGTCAGTATCGCTATACAGGTAAGCATGGGTATTGAGGCGGCCCATAATAATCATATTATACACAGAGATATCAAGCCCCAGAATATTATTATTTCCAAGGACGGTAAGGTAAAGGTGACGGACTTTGGTATTGCCAAGGCAGCTACCAGTAATACAATTACCTCCAATGTTATGGGGTCTGTACATTATACATCACCGGAACAGGCCAGAGGCGGTTACAGTGATGAAAAGAGTGATATCTATTCCATGGGTATTACTTTATTTGAAATGCTTACGGGCAGAGTGCCCTTTAATGGAGAAACTACGGTTGCAATTGCAATCAAACATATACAGGAGGAGTTGCCGGCACCTTCAGAATTTGTATCGGAAATACCTGCAGGTGTGGAAGATATTATCTTTAAGTGCTGTGAGAAATCTCCTGACAGACGTTATCACAACATGAAGGAACTGATAGCAGATTTGAAGCAGGCACTTCAGCAACCGGAAGGCAATTTCGTGGTATTTGTGGACCCGGACGCAGAAGGCGGTACCCGTGCAGTGTCGGAAGGGGATCTTGCACAGATTAAGCGCAAGTCTGCACATATGGATGGTTCGGTACATGATGTGACCGGTAATATGCGACTTCGTCAGGAGGAATATAACGGTAACTATGATTATCCGGAAGAGACGCAAGGCTATGCGAGAGATTCCAAGATAGACCGTCTGGTTACCTGGCTTCCCATTATCGGCGGAATAGCTCTTTGCATTATTATATTGATTCTGGCACTGAAGGTATTTGCAGGTTCCGGGAATGATGAAATGCCGGATAATCCTACGGATTCTTCGGGCGTAATCATAGGAGAAGATATAGAGACATCAGAAAGTGGTTCAGAAGAAGTAAAAGTTTCCATGCCGAAGGTAGTAGGTATGGACGTAAATGAGGCCCGTAAGCAGCTGAAAGCCTTGAAGCTGAATCCCATACTGGAATATCAGGAGTCTGACGTAGTGGAAAAAGATATTGTTATCAGTACAGATATCGGGGTGGGAGCAAGTATTCCGGAAGGCACCGATGTGACACTGGTAGTAAGTGCGGGTACAAAGGGCATAGCTGTACCGGATGTATACAATTCGAGCTATGAGGCTGCATACAGCAAGTTGACAGAGTTAGGTTTTGTAGTAAACAGAGCCGATAACTATTCTTCCACAGTGGAAAAGGGAAATGTCATTTCTCAGAATCCCGTGAGCAACAGTAAGGTTCCGGCAGGCAGTGTGATTACGCTGACGGTAAGCTTAGGTAAGGAAAAGGTAAAGGTACCGAAGCTGATCGGTTTAACAGGTGCGGATGGTATGGCACTGATTCAGTCCAGTAATTTGAAGGTGGGTGAAGTGTCCTATATTTTCAGTGCAGACGTGGCAGCAGGTCTGATTTGTTACCAGAGCTATTCTGCAGATACCTATGTGGACCAGGATACGGTAATCGATATTACAATCAGTCAGGGCGCAGAACCCGTGACATACAAGTATAACGGCAGCATTGAGGCGCCTACTGCCCAGGAAGCGCCTGATTACGTGGCGGGTATGGAAGTTTCTGTTAAATTAGTGGCAGATGATGGTCAGGTATTGATGGAGGAGACAGTGATTACTACGTTCCCCCATGTGGTGAATTATTATGGATTAAAGTCTCCCACAGGTACCTTAACCTTTACCTATACCGTGGAAAATAAAACCAAGCCTGATCCTGAAGACGGAGAAACGGCAGGTTCAACGGAAAAGGAGACCAAGACTTTCAGTCGTAAAATTGAATTTGTGCGAGAGTAGCATATGCAAGGAAAAATTGTTAAGGGAATAGCCGGTTTTTATTATGTGCATACCACCGGCGGCACTGTCTATGAATGCAAGGCCAAGGGTGTATTTCGTAAGGATGGTCAGAAACCTCTGGTAGGTGATGACGTAGAATTGGAAATACTGGATGAGGATAAAAGACTGGGTAATATACAAAAAATATTGGAGCGCCGCAGTAGTCTTATAAGACCTGCGGTAGCCAATGTGGACCAGGCACTGGTCATATTCTCCATCGTGAAGCCACAGCCTAATTTTAATCTGTTGGACAGGTTTCTCATCATGATGGAACAGCAGGACATCCCCTGCATTATCTGCTTCAACAAGCTGGATATAGATGCGGATGGACAGGGTGAAGCTTATGAAAAGATTTACAGTGACTGTGGATATACCACCTTACAGGTCAGTGCACATAGCAAAGAAGGACTGGAGCACTTACAGGAACTGTTAAAGGGCAAAACCACTACAGTAGCAGGTCCCAGCGGCGTGGGTAAGTCCTCTTTGGTAAACGAATTACAATCCGGTATTGTCATGGAAACCGGCAGCATCAGTACCAAGATAGAGCGCGGTAAGCATACCACCAGACATTCGGAGCTGATAGCCATATCTGAGGATACCTATATACTGGATACGCCGGGCTTTAGCTCCCTGTCTCTTTTTGACATGGAAAAGGAAGAGCTGGCAGGCTTCTTCCCGGAATTCATCCGTGAAGAGCAGTACTGCCGTTTTGCAGGTTGTGCCCATATTCAGGAGCCCGTGTGCGGTGTCAGGGATGCTGTGGCTGAAGGGACGATTTCACAGATGCGGTATGACAACTATTGCTTGCTATATGAAGAGCTGAAGAACAAGAAAGTGAAGTATAAGGGCAAGGATAGTTCTGCAGAGAAAACAACCAGAAATTATAAATGACAATATGAAAGTAAAATTTTTTAAAAAGGAGAAAAACGATGAACGAAGTATATGAGTTTCTGAAGGAATGTGGTGTATATTATTTGGCTACAGTAGAAGGGGACCAGCCCAGAGTACGTCCCTTTGGCACCATTGATTTATTTGAAAATAAGCTGTATATTCAGACCGGTAAAGTGAAGGCTGTTGCACAGCAAATGATTGCTAACCCTAAGGTTGAAATCAGTGCTATGGCGCAGGATGGCAGATGGATTCGCATTGCAGCGGAGGCTGTTCTTGACGATGATATCAAAGCCCAGGAGCATATGCTGGAGGCATATCCTAACTTAAAGGCCATGTATAAAGCAGGTGACGGTAATACTGCGGTATATTATCTCCAAAATGCTGTGGCACAGATTTGTTCCTTTACTGAGGCATCCCGCTGTATTGAATTTTAAATCGTGGTGATAATTTAGATATAGTACAAGAGGCCGGGCAAAATAAAAGGAGACCAACTATGAAGCATATTGAAGAATATATCCATCAAAGAAGAAGTGTGCGGACCTATGACGGCAGGGAGTTAACGGAAGAAGATAGAGAAAAACTTCGTTCCTTTATGGAGGAAATAAGAAATCCTTATGAGATTCCCGTAAGCTTTAAATTTCTGAATGCAAAAGAGGATGGCTTAACCTGTCCCGTTGTCAGCGGTACGAATGTATACATAGGCGGCAAAATCAAGTTGGTTCCAAATTCCAATGTTGCTTTCGGATATTCTTTTGAAATGCTGGTGCTATACGCTCAGTCTCTGGGGATTGGCACTGTCTGGCTTGGCGGTACCATGAATCGTTCGGCATTCGAGCAGGCGATGGAGCTTGACACGGACGAAATAATGCCATGCGCAAGCCCACTTGGCTACCCTGCCGGGAAGATGTCCTTGCGTGAAAGCATGATGCGCAAAGCAATCAAAGCCGATGAACGATTGCCTTTTGAGGAATTATTTTTTGACGGTACATTTGATAAGGCTTTGAGCAAAGAAAGTGCAGGTGCTCTGGCACAACCGCTGGAGATGGTGCGGTTATCACCTTCTGCAGTGAATAAGCAACCCTGGCGCGTGGTTGTAGCAGACAATGCCGTTCATTTTTATCTGAAACGTAGTAAAGGGTTTGGACATGACCCAAACCATGATATGCAGATGGTAGATATGGGAATTGCACTTTGCCACTTTGTCCTTGCGGCTAAAGAGGTTGGTTTAAATGTAGTATTCTCACAGAATGCTCCAATGCTTAATACAGAGTCTGATACGGAATATATTGCATCCTACCTGCTTGTGTAAACGGACAAAGCATTGGAATTCTACAAAAAACTGAAAAAGATTGAATGAAGAGCCTGATTGTGATATGATATATCAGTTATATTAGGCTCTTTTTTTATAGTGAAATAAGAAAATCTAAAGGAGATATAGAAATGAAACTAGGTATCGTGGGGCTTCCCAACGTAGGAAAAAGTACATTATTTAATTCATTAACCAAAGCAGGAGCGGAGTCTGCAAACTATCCCTTCTGTACCATTGATCCTAATGTAGGTATCGTGGCTGTGCCGGATGAGAGACTGAAGCTTCTGGGCGATATGTATCAGTCCAAGAAGGTGACTCCTGCAGTGATTGAGTTTGTGGATATTGCAGGTCTTGTAAAAGGTGCATCCAAGGGTGAAGGTCTGGGCAACCAGTTCCTGAGCAACATCCGTGAGGTGGATGCGATCGTGCATGTAGTACGTTGCTTTGAGGATACCAATGTAATCCATGTGGATGGTAATGTAAATCCCTTGCGTGATATTGAGACCATTAATCTGGAACTGATTTTCTCCGATCTGGAAATTCTGGAGCGTAGAAATGCAAAGGTTGTGAAAGCTGCCAGAATGGACAAGACACTTGCGAAGGAGGAGGCACTTCTGGCTCGTATCAAGGAGCATCTGGAAGCAGGCAAGATGGCGAAGAGTCTGGAAGTGGATGATGAGGACGAACTGGCTATCCTGCGCGGCTATAATCTGCTTACTTACAAGCCTGTAATTTATGCGGCAAATGTGGCTGAGGATGATTTGGCAGATGACGGACAGAGCAATGAGATGGTAGGCAAGGTTCGTGAATTTGCGGCAGGTGAAGGCAGTGAGGTGTTCGTGATCTGTGCCCAGATAGAGCAGGAGATTGCAGAGCTGGATGATGATGAGAAGGCAATGTTCTTGGAGGATCTTGGAATTGCCCAGTCCGGCCTTGAGAAGCTGATTGCAGCAAGTTATTCCCTGCTTGGCCTTATGTCCTATTTGACTGCCGGTGAGGATGAGACAAGAGCATGGACCATTAAAAAGGGTACCAAGGCTCCTCAGGCAGCGGGCAAGATTCACTCTGATTTTGAAAGAGGCTTTATCAAGGCAGAGGTAGTGAATTACAAGGATCTGCTGGAGCATGGTTCCCTGGCAGCGGCCAGAGAAAAAGGTCTGGTAGGTATGGAAGGTAAGGAATATGTGGTACAGGACGGAGATGTGATCCTGTTCCGCTTTAATGTATAACGAGAGGTTGACAACATGAACACAATGGATATTGCATTCCCTAATCTGGGGATTTATCTGGAAGATGTTCCCAGATTTTTTAACTTATTCGGAATCCAGGCTGCGTTCTATGGTCTGATTATCGGTATCGGTGTAATACTGGGGATTAATCTGGCGGCCCGTGATGCGAAAAAAATGGGTTATGATCCGGAGATTGTCTGGGATTTTGCTATTTATGCCGTGATTTTCAGCATTATTGGAGCAAGACTGTATTATGTAGCCTTTTCCTGGGATCTTTATAAGGATAATTTGCTGAATATCTTTAATACCAGAAATGGTGGTATGGCTATATACGGAGCAGTCATTGCCGCGTTCATTACCGGTTTGGTGTTCTGTAAACTGAAAAAGGTGAATTTCTTCCGGTTGGCAGATACGGGAGTTTTGGGCCTGATTTTAGGACAGGCAATCGGACGCTGGGGCAATTTTATGAATCGTGAGGCATTTGGCGGTTATACGGATGGTCTCTTTGCTATGAGACTGCCCATAGAAGCAGTGCGTAGCCACGAAATTACGGAAGAAATAGCAGCTCATATTGTAGAAGGTACGAATTACATTCAGGTACATCCTACCTTTTTATATGAGAGTATGTGGAATGCACTACTATTGATTTTGCTGCTTCTGTACAGAACCCATAAGAAGTTTGAAGGAGAAATCTGTCTGCTTTACCTTGGCGGATATGGTCTGGGCAGGTTCTGGATTGAATCCCTGCGTACAGATCAGTTGCATTTGCCCGGGACAGGGATTGCTGTGTCACAGGTGGTAGCAATTGTATGTGTTTTGATAGCAGTTGTGGGAGAAGTGATAGCTCGCACACGCATTAAAAAAGGTCGAATGGAAGCATTTATTTACACCGGTCCTTTCGCGAAAGCAGCGAAAAAGGAAGAAAAAGTGGAGGAAAACATCCAAAATCCCTCCTAATACCCAAAAAAATAAAAAAAAATTAAAAATTTTTTAAAAAATTACAAATATCGCGCAATCACATAAGATGTATAGGAATATGGTACTATATACAATATATTGTGGTTTGGATGGCCCTGCAGGCAACTGCAGGGTCTTTTTTTGTGTTTTGCCGGGCTTTTGCAACGATGATGGGCACTTGTCAAAATCCCAAAATTGTATTAAAATGAGTTCAAAAGTGGGAGAAAGTGGTGACAAGGTGTCACAAAGTGGGGCAAAAATACATCAAAATGCCTTTCTTTTTTGACCACTCGATTGGTGGTGATTGTGATGTTCATGGGTGAATACAATCATACGGTGGATGCGAAAGGCAGGTTGATCATACCCGCAAAATTCCGGGAAGCACTTGGTGAGGAATTCGTTGTTGCGAAGGGTATGGATGGCTGCTTATTTGTGTACTCACAGGATGAGTGGGCACTGTTTGAAAAGAAACTCATTGATCTTCCGCAATTAACCAGTAAGGAATCCAGATTTTTCTCCCGTTACTTTCTGTCCGGTGCGGCAGTGGTGGAGCTGGATAAGCAGGGCAGAATCTTACTGCCGGTAAAGCTTAGAGAGGCGGCAGCGCTAGATAAGGACGTAGTTCTGGTGGGCGTGGGTAACCGCGTGGAAATCTGGAGTAAGGACAAATGGGAAGCTGTCAGCATGGGTGAAGACCTGGATGAGATTGCTCTCACATTGGAGAAATTAGGCTTAAGCATATAAGCATGAAGGATACAACATAGAGTTAGTACTGCATGCAGAAAGGATGCCACGGTGGAATTTAATCACTATTCAGTATTGCTGAATGAAACAATTACCGAACTGAATATTAAACCCGATGGCATCTATGTAGACGGTACCCTGGGCGGCGGAGGCCATTCTTTGGAGATTGTAAAGAGACTTACATCTGGCCATTTATATGGTTTTGATCAGGATGATGCAGCGATCGCGGCAGCGGGAGAGCGGCTGAAAGAGCATGAGGACAAGGTTACGATTATCAGAAATAATTATTGCAATGCGAAAGGTGCACTTGCCCAGCAGGGCGTGAACGGTGTGGATGGCATTGTGCTGGATCTGGGTGTCTCCTCCTACCAGCTGGATACGGAAGACAGAGGTTTTTCCTATCGTTTCGACGCACCTCTGGATATGAGAATGGACAGACGTCAGGGACTCACAGCCCGTGATATTGTAAACGGATATTCAGAGCAGGAATTGTTTCGGATTATCAGAGATTATGGTGAGGATAAATTTGCAAAAAACATTGCGAAGCATATAGTCAGGGCAAGGGAGGAAAAACCTATTGAGACTACCTTTGAGCTCAATGAGATTATCAAGGCGGCTATTCCTGCCAAGATGCGTCAGAACGGTCATCCTTCCAAGCAGACCTTTCAGGCTATTCGGATAGAGTGCAATAGTGAATTAGAGGTTTTACGTAATTCCCTGGACAGCTTCATAGATATGCTGAATCCCGGCGGAAGATTTTGTATCATAACCTTTCATTCGTTGGAAGACAGAATTGTAAAAAATGCATTTAAGAAAAATGAAAACCCTTGTACATGCCCGCCTGAATTTCCGGTGTGTGTATGCGGTCAGCAGTCCAAGGGTAAGGTCATTGGCAGAAAACCGATTTTGCCGGGTAGCGAGGAACTGGAGATAAACAGCAGATCCAAAAGCGCGAAACTGCGAGTATTTGAAAAAGTGTAAGTCCACCCGAAAGAAAGTAAAATTTACGGGTGTTTAGTAAGAAAGGCATGAGGTGTTCACATGGCAGTAAATCGAACAAATCAGGTAAATAACAACAGAAACAGAGGAAACAGTGTACAGGCATCCCGTAATGCTTATGTATATGGTAATACAATACGTAAGTTAAATGAAGCACAGCCTTATGAAGCGCCCCGCAGAAAGGTGGAGAGCAAACCCAAACAGCGGCCGGCAAAGGCGCATGCTACCATGAGTGTGTTCCATACTATGGTTATGCTTGCAGCGCTTGCAATATGTGCACTGATTCTGGTAAACTACATACAGCTGCGTTCAGAATTGACCAATACCATTGAGACAGTGGCAAGTCTGGAAGCAGAAATCAGCAATTTAAGAAGTATGAATAATGATACCTACAGCAGAATTCAGAATAGTATAGATCTGGAGGAAATCAAGCGCATAGCAATAGGTGAACTTGGCATGATCTATGCACAGGAGGGACAGATTATCACCTATTCCGGAGTGGAACAGGACTACATGCGGGGAGCGGAGTAGTATCTGAACTGAGAGCAGGTAGGAAGGCACGGTGATTTTGGTGAGACGAAATGATAACGAATCCATTCAGAACAATGGTACGAACAAGAAGAAAAGAAAAAAGACAAAAGTAAGAAGTGCGATACGTAAAAAGCTGGTGGTATTTTTTGTAATAATACTACTGGCTTTTGCCGGGTTAATGGTCAGGATGTTATATATTACCAGGGAAAACGGAGCGGAGTACCAGAAGCAGGTTTATTCCCAGCAGAGATATGATTCCACTACCATTCCCTATAAGCGAGGTGCTATCGTAGATTCCAATGGTGTGACACTGGCTGTCAGTGAAAAGGTATATAATCTGATTATTGATGCCAAGATTATGCTGGATAAAGAGGATTATTTGGAACCTACTTTAAGTGCACTGGATAAGCATTTTGATATTGATATTCAGAAAATCAGGGAGCATGTGATCAGCAATCCCAATTCTTCTTACTACATCGCTTTGCGAAGACTAAGCTATGAGGACAAGCTGGGCTTTGAACTGGAAAGAGAAGAGAACAGTAAAATTAAGGGTGTGTGGTTTGAAGAGGAATATAAACGCGTATACCCCAATGGTTCATTGGCTGCGGATGTAATCGGATTTTCCAATACACAGAATGTAGGCAGCTACGGACTGGAAGAGTATTATAATGAGCAGTTAAACGGTATAGACGGTCGTTCTTACGGTTACTTAAGTGAGGATGAAACCCTGCAAAGAACCATTAAGGAAGCCGTGAACGGAAATACCATTCACAGCACCATCGATGTAAATATTCAGAGTATCATCGAAAAGCACCTGAAGGCATTTAATGAAACTTACAAAGACAGTCACCGTAAAGGGAACGGTGCGGAAAATGTGGGTTGTGTCATCATGGAGGTGGATACGGGCAGAATACTGGGTATGGGCAGTTATCCTACCTTTGACCTGAATGATTCCAGAAACGGTAATAGTCTGATTGGTTCCAATCTGGTAGAAGAGGTTGTGAATGCGGCAGGCTATATAGAGGTACATAAAACAGATACCATCATTGATGAGACTGTACTTGCAAGTTTGACAGAGGAACAGCTCTATACCAATTTACATGCCTTATGGAAGAATTTCTGTATTACACAGACTTATGAGCCCGGATCCACCGCGAAGCCTTTTACGGCAGCTGCGGCTCTGGAAAGCGGAGTGATTAATAATAATACGGTATTCGTATGTAACGGAAATCTGGAAATCGGTGGGCATACCATCAAGTGTCATAATGTTTACGGTGACGGTGATGTAACAGTACGTGATGCCATTGCCTGGTCCTGTAACGTGGCACTTATGAAGATGGGACAGGCTCTTGGAGCGGAAACCTTTAGTGATTTTCAGGAATTGTTTAATTTTGGCTTAAAGACTAATGTAGATTTGGCAGGAGAGGCCAGAACGGACACACTGATATATAAGGCGGAGGAAATGAAGTCTGCGGATCTGGCCACCAATACCTTCGGCCAGAATTTCAATACCACTATGGTACAGGTGATTACAGGTTATTGTGCGCTGGTTAACGGCGGTTATTATTATGAGCCTCATATGGTGGACAGAATCAGTAATGCAGAGGGTGCTACAGTTCAAAATATTGAACCCAGACTGTTAAAACAAGTGATTTCCCAGGAGACCTCTGATTTGATCCGTTCCTATTGTAATGCAGTAGTTATGAAGGAGAATGACAGTCGTATTACCGGTAAGACAGCACGTCCCGCAGGATATGCCATCGGTGGCAAGACAGGAACGGCACAGACCATCCCCAGAGGGAATGGTGAGTATGTGGTTTCCTTTATCGGTCATGCTCCGGCAGATGATCCTGAAATAGCTATTTATGTAGTGGTGGATCGCGCCAATGCAGCAAAGCAGGATGATGCAAAGTTTGCAACCCGTATTGTGCGCAGTATTTTAACGGAAGTATTACCTTATCTGAATATCTACATGACGGAAGAATTATCAGAGAAGGAGATACAGGAATTAGAAGCATTGCAGCTTGAAAATACCAATAAGTATAATGTAAAGCCGGAAGAAGAGGAATTGGAACAAATCGAAGAGGAGGAGAAAGAGGAAGATACCGAAGCGGCTGTGAATACAGTGCCTGTGTGGATGACCTTCCCCATTGATCCTGCTACCGGACACAGAAAAGATCCTGATACGGGTGAATTGATTGACGCAGAAACAGGGGACCCTATTTCAGGCCGTATCGACCCTATCAGTGAATAAGAAAACCAAAGAAGGAATACAGTATAACAAGAGTAATTGATGGGGAATGTTATGCTGTTTCAAAATAAAGTATATCATCGTCGCAATCTGTTAACCTTTTTTCTGTTTTGTTTTACAGCCTTTGTAGTGCTCTTTGCAAGACTGACTTATATTATGGTCTGGGAGAGTGCATATTACAGTGAAAGGGCTACAGACTTACATGAACGTGAGCGAAGTATTAAAGCAGACAGAGGATTAATTTTGGACCGGAACGGAAAAGTACTAGCCAGTAACCGGTCCGTTTGCACTATTTCAGTGGTACATAGTCAGATAACTGACCCGGAGGGTGTGATAGCGGCCCTCTGTCAGCAGTTGGAGCTGTCGGAGGAATATGTCCGTAAGCGGGTGGAGAAATATTCTTCCATGGAACGAATTAAAAGTAATGTGGACATCGAAATAGGGGATGAAATCCGAGCCCTCAAACTGGATGGTGTAAAGGTGGATGAGGATTACAAAAGATATTACCCCTATGGAAGTCTTGCCAGTAAGGTGCTCGGATTTACCGGAAGTGATAATCAGGGAATTCTGGGACTTGAAGTCAAGTATGACGACTATCTGCAGGGAGAGCCGGGAACGATTTTGACTGTAACGGATGCGAAAGGTCTGGAAATAGAGGGCATTAGTGAGCGTAGGGTTGAACCTGTCAGTGGCAGTAACCTATGCACCAGTCTGGACATCAATATCCAGTCTTACGCTACCCAGCTTGCCTATCAGGTAATGGAAAGCAAGCAGGCAGACAGCGTGTCCATCATTGTGATGAATCCGCAAAACGGTGAGATTATGGCCATGGCAGATGTACCGGAATATGATTTGAACAAGCCATACGCACTGCCGGAAGGGATGGATGCAACTGCATTGACTTCGGCGGAGCAGCAGAATATATTGAATGGTATTTGGCGTAACAGCTGCATCAACGATACTTATGAGCCAGGGTCTGTGTTTAAGATTATTACTGCAGCAGCCGGATTGGAGACAGGTGTGGTTACCTGTGATTCTCAGTTCTATTGCCCGGGTTACATTGTTGTTGATGACAGAAAAATACGATGTCACAAGACCCAGGGACACGGTTCCGAAGATTTTGTATTGGGAACCATGAATTCCTGTAACCCTGTGTTTATTAACGTGGGATTGTCTTTGGGTGTGGACAGATATTATGAATATTTTAAACAGTTCGGGTTAATGAACAAGACCGGAATTGATTTGCCGGGAGAAGCCGGTACGATTATGCATGCCAAGGAAAACATGGGTAATGTGGAATTGGCTACAGTTGCCTTTGGCCAGTCTTTCCAGATAACACCGGTGCAGATGCTGGCTACAGCGGCCTCCCTGGTTAATGGCGGTGTACGCGTCACTCCTCATATCGGTGTAAAGGTGGTAAATGAAGAGACCGGTACCTTACAGTTAAATGCAAAGCAGGGCGAACGCATTTTGTCGGAGGAGACCTCAGAAACGCTGCGTGGTATATTGGAGCAGGTGGTCAGCGAAGGGACCGGTAAAAACGGTAAAGTGGAAGGCTATCTGGTAGGCGGCAAAACTGCAACCAGTCAGACACTTCCCCGAGGAAGTGGCAGATATATTGCTTCTTTTCTGGGATTTGCACCGGCGGATGACCCGCAGGTAATGGCGATTGCAATCGTGAATAATCCGCAGGGAGTATATTACGGAGGACAGGTGGCAGCGCCCATTGTCAGGCAGCTTTTCGAAAATATTCTTCCGTATTTGGGTATAAAGGAGTATAATCAATAAAGACTTTGGAGGAGTGTTTATGGCAACACAGAATGTAAGAAACCGAAGAAAAGAAAAAAATGAATATTTTTTTGATTATAGTCTTTTGTTTTTGCTGTTATTTTTACTGGTTTTCGGCATGGTTATGATCTATTCGGCCAGTTCGTATGAAGCCTTTCAGGAGTTTGGCGACGCGGCTTTTTATTTTAAAAAGCAGTTGGTTGCAGTGGGTGTGGGACTGGTTGGTATGGTGATTGCCGGAAAGATTCCCCAGGTGCTTTTACGCTATGTGGCATATGGCAGCTATGTAGTATCAGCGGTTCTGATTTTGCTGGTATTGACTCCGCTGGGAGTAGAGTCTCATGGAGCAAGGCGTTGGATTGCCATTCCGGGAATCGGGTTTAATTTGCAGCCTGCAGAAGTAGCCAAAATCAGTGTCATTTTAGTGTGTGCACTATTACTCAGTAATATGAAAGGCAATGTAAAAAAATGGGGGCCTTGGTTTTTTATGATGGCAGTGCCCCTGCCTCTTGCCGCAGAAATCTTTTTTGTAACCAGAAATCTGAGCTCAGCGATTATTGTGGTAGCCATCGCATGGGTTATGATTTTTATATCCAGTCCTACCTTTATGCGATATGTGGTAATGGCGGCATCTGCCGCGGGCGCTGCAGCACTGGTTATTGCCCTGGCAGTCAATTCCGGTGGAGAGGGTAATTTCCGATTTGGCCGTATTGTAGCCTGGCTGAATCCGGAGGCAGATTCCCAGGGAACGGGTTTTCAGACTGTTCAGGGACTTTATGCCATCGGTAGTGGCGGTGTTTGGGGAAAAGGTCTGGGTGAAAGTATCCAGAAAATGGATTTTGTACCTGAGGCGCAGAATGATATGATTTTCTCCATTATCTGTGAGGAGCTGGGACTTTTTGGCGGCGGAGCAGTGATGATACTGTTTATCATGTTACTGTGGAGAATGATGCGTATTGCCACCAATGCAAGGGATAATTTCAGTGCTTTGCTGGTTACGGGTGTAATGGCCCATATTGCAGTGCAGGCAATATTAAATATTGCGGTTGTTACCAATACCATCCCCAATACGGGTGTTTCACTACCCTTTATCAGTTACGGTGGATCTTCCGTGGTATTCCTTCTTGCAGAGATGGGTATTGTGTTCGGTGTATCCGGCAAGATTTTGAAAAAGGAAATGATATAAATCAGAATCCATAAATCCCTGCGGTGCCAGGCACGGAAAGTATTTATTTTCATAGAATAAACACGAGTAAATGTTTTCCGGAGAAGCAGATGAAGTGTATACAGGTGCAGGGCGGCGTACCGCTTCGGGGAAAAGTGCGTATACAAGGGTCGAAGAATGGGGCATTACCCATTCTTGCAGCAACATTATTGACAGGAGACGAATCCTATATAGGATATTGTCCGAAGATAACGGATGTATATCATATGGAGAGACTGCTCAGATGTCTGGGTTGCAGAGTGAATTGGGAAAATGACGGCCTCAGAGTAGATTCCGCCTGTGTCCGTCTAAATAGCTTGCCGAAAGAAGCGGTACAGCAGATGCGGTCCTCGGTATTTTTGTTAGGAGCGCTAATCGGCCGGTGCCGGGAAATTACGCTGGACTATCCGGGAGGCTGTGTGATTGGAGAACGTCCCATAGATATGCATCTGGATGCATTACGCCGGATGGGGGTCTGCTTTAGTCAAAAAGGAACTATGTTGCATGCCACTGCAAAGAATTTGCATGGGGCGTTGATAGATTTGTCTTTTCCCAGTGTGGGAGTGACGGAAAATATTATTATGGCTGCGGTGACGGCTCAGGGTGATACTGTGATAAGCGGTGCCGCCAGAGAGCCGGAAATAGTAGCACTTTGTAATTATCTGATACAGTGTGGTGCACGTATAACAGGCGCCGGTACGTCAAAAGTGTTGATACAGGGAGGAGGCAGACTACATGGCACTAACTTCCGGGTGGATGGTGACAGAATCGTAGCGGGAACCTATCTGTTTGCCTGTGTAGGTGCAGGCGGCGCCTGCTTTTTGGAAAAAGCACCGGTATCCCAGATGTCTGCGGTGATACATGTTGCAGAGCAGATGGGAGCATTTTGCGACCTGTCTGAAGAAGGACTGTTCGTGCAGAGTCTGGGCAAGAGACCATGCCTTCCCGGACTTACAACGGCCGTATATCCGGGATTCCCTACAGATTTACAATCGGTGGCACTTGCTGTATTGAGCCGGAATAACGGCATATGCGTTGTGGAAGAAAATATATTTGAAAATCGATTTCGGGTAGTACAGTCCTTATGCAGAATGGGAGCGGATATTTGCTTGCCGGACGACCATAGGGCACTGGTGCACGGACGTAGCGGACTGCATGGAGCCTGCGTGGAAGCGGAGGAACTGAGAGGCGGCGCTGCACTGGTGGTGGCATCCCTGATTGCAGAAGGCACTACTGAAATTTATGGTACCCGATATATATACCGGGGATATGAAAATATCTGTCGGGATTTGCAAGAGTTAGGAGCGAGAATCGTCAGTGTTTAAAAACAGAGGAAAAACTATTTTTATATTGTTGGGCATAGTATTGCTCCTGGTGCTTCTGGGACTGTTTGGTGTGAAATGGTTTTGGGATACCTATAAGGTGCAGACTGTATATGTGGAAGGTAATTATCACTACACCGAGGAAGAAATAAGGGCTATGGTTATGGACGGTCCGTTAGGTGTCAATTCCTTGTATTTAAGTATGAAATATAAGAACAAAACAGTGGAGAACATTCCCTTCGTAGACGTGCTGGATGTAAGCAGTGTATCACCTGATACCATAAGGATCACTGTATATGAGAAGGCACTGGCCGGTTATGTAAAGTACATGGATACGTATATGTATTTTGACAAGGACGGCTATGTGGTGGAGTGTTCCAGCGTAAAAACCGAGGGCATTCCCCAGATAACAGGCATCAGTTTTGACAGTGCAGTTTTGGGACAACCTCTTCCGGTGGAGGATCCGCATATCTTTGAACGTATTTTGAATCTCACAAAGCTGATTAATAAATATGAATTGGTAACGGATAAGATTTTCTTTCATTCCGATGGGGAAATCACTGTTTATTTCGGAGATATCAAAGTGGCGCTGGATAATGAAAGTATGAATCTGGAAGACCATTTTATGCTGCTTCCCGGGTTCCTGAAAGACCTTGAGGGAAAGAGCGGAACGTTGCAAATGCATGCGAATAATTCCGAAAAGGGCAGATATACTTTTAAACCTGATTAGGGCATAAGGAAAATATCAATTTTATTATTTAAAATTGTAAAAAATAGGTTGATTAATTTATCAAATAATTATATGATAGTGTATGTGGAGTTTATTCGTGGAATTTGTGCGTTTTTCTGAGTTACACGGATATGACAGAAGGAGAAGGAGGATAAAACCTTGCTGGAAATTAGAAGTAATGATGCTGAATCTGCAGCAAAGATCATCGTTGTCGGTGTTGGCGGTGCAGGTAATAATGCTGTAAATAGAATGATTGATGAGAAAATTTGTGGTGTTGACTTTATTGGTGTGAATACAGATAAGCAGGCTTTGCAACTCTGTAAGGCACCTAAGTTGCTTCAGATTGGTGAGAAACTGACCAAGGGACTTGGTGCAGGCGCTAAGCCTGAAATCGGTGAAAAGGCAGCGGAGGAAAGTATTGAAGAGATTTCTTCTGCACTGAGTGGTGCGGATATGGTATTTGTAACCTGTGGTATGGGTGGCGGTACCGGTACCGGTGCAGCACCTGTTGTAGCTAAGATTGCTAAGGATATGGGTATCCTTACCGTTGGTGTAGTGACCAAACCTTTCCGTTTTGAAGCAAAGGCACGTATGGTAAATGCGCTTAGCGGCATTGAGCGTATTAAAGAGAATGTGGACACTTTGATTGTGATTCCCAATGATAAATTATTGCAGATTATTGACCGCAGAACGACCATTCCGGATGCTCTGAAAAAAGCAGATGAGGTTCTCCAGCAGTCAGTACAGGGTGTTACAGACCTGATTAATACACCGGCAGACATCAACCTTGTCTTTGCCGATGT
>JAZODQ010000126.1:0-9742 GCA_045597105.1 Acetatifactor sp. | reverse complement strand
ACGAAGCCGGAGAAAGTTATAAGATAGAGGTGCCGTTGCCGGGCGTGCATATGGTGTTGAATGCGGCGGCGGCAGCTTGCGTGGCAGAGCTTTTGGGGCTTGCGCCTGAGGAAATTCAGGCAGGCTTAAAAAAGGTTGCAGCGGTCGGAGGCCGTAACAATCTGATTCGTACGGACAAATTTACATTAATTGATGATTGTTATAATGCCAACCCGGTATCCATGAAGGCAGGTATCGATTTGCTTTGTATGGCAGATACTGAAACCGTGGCTATACTGGGTGATATGTTTGAGCTGGGTGAAAATTCCGATGCCATGCACGGAGAAGTGGGGGCCTATGCTGCCCATAAGGGCGTGAACCACATCATCTGCGTAGGTGAAAACTCCCGTCACATGTATGAGTCAGCAGTGAAACAAAGTGCCGCTGATATTGCATGCAAAGGCAAGAGAACGAATCCGAAGATTACCTACTTTGGAACACGCGAAGAACTGCTGGCTACATTGAAAGAACACGCCAGTGCGCTACTCCCCGGTGGAAGTACTATTCTTATCAAAGCTTCCCACGGCATGCATTTTTCTGAAGTCGTGGAGCTGCTTACAGCACATCCTTGTACGCTTCCTTCAGACGGAAATATTCCTCAGAAATAATTCCGCTGACATAGGCACCGATACATTTCTTGGTTTCTTTGTCAAGTTCATTCATATAAACAGGCTTACCGTAGGACAATACTACGGTGGCCTTTTTTATTTTGGGTAAATGATCCTCGAAGACGGCAGCGGAATTCACAATGGTAAGGGGAATAACAGGTACGTTACCTTTTTCGGCAATTTTGAAGCTGCCGTCATGGAAGGGCAGAAATGCATCCTTTTCCTTACAACGGGTACCTTCGGGAAAAATACAGATGGAGATGCCCTGTTTTACCTTTTCGATGCCGGCTAAGATGGTTTTCAGGCCTTCCTTGATATTTTTACGGTCCAGGAACAGGCAGTGCAGATTGCGCATCCAGTTAGAAAGCAGAGGATAACGCAGCATCTCTTTCTTTGCTACATAACCTGTGGGACGGGGTACTCTGACATAGGTCAGAATGATGTCGTAAAAGCTACGATGATTTGCAACATATAATACAGCGGTATCTTTCGGAATATTTTCCTCACCCAGTGCAATAACCTTGGTGCCTGCGATACGGATAACCACACGGAAGGCCCAGTTCACAATTGCCAGGGAGGATTTACTTTTCAGTTCGGGATTCCGCTTGCCGATAATCCACTGAATGACCAGTAAGGGGCTGCCCAATACCAGAAATAATATTACAAATATAACAGTTAAAATAAAACGGATCATAATGATTGGTCCTTTCAAAAATACTTTGAGCAACACTTTTGGTGTGTCACTTTTGCATTTTAACATAAAAAGAATGAGGTGTACATAGGATTTAAAGACATAAAAGCCAGCAAAGTGAGTGAAGAAATGGAGATAGGAAGAGACGAAGATAGGAAGCAAAGAGGGATACAGGTATTGGTTTTACTGTTGTGTACTTTGCTGATGACGGGATGCAGCCTGATGAGTACGGAAAGTATCAAGCTGAGAGATTTGGAGTATACAGTTCTTAGTGAGGCAGTGATACCCAAAGAAGTCATGACATTAATAGAGGAAAAGCAGGGGGAGGCGTTTCAATTCACCTTTCGGGACAAAGAGAACCTTTATATCTGCATCGGTTACGGCAATCGGGAAACAGGAGGTTATCAGATTGTGGTGGATGAATTGTATTTGACAGAAAGTGCCATTTATGTGACAACTACTTTGTTGGGACCCACGGATGATTCCAAAGCGGGAGAGCCGGGGAATCCGGTGATTGTTATTAAAACCGAGAACCTGGATGCACAGGTGATATACAAGTAAAAAGCGGGGAGATAAGAACGCAGATACATGTAAATAATAGCTTTCAAAAACAGGTAAAGCGTGATACACTAGAAGGTAACGGAAGAGTCGTATATCGTCAATTGGTTGCGAGAGTCTGCGGAGGTACCTATGTATATTATTAAAAACGGTTATTTTATAGACCCGAAATCGGGTGTGGAAGGCTACCGTGATGTGGCCATTATGGAGGATAAAATTATTGCAATCGAGGAAAATCTGGAGGTTTCTCCTTTTTATTCCGAGATAGATGCTACCGGACTGATTATTGCGCCGGGACTGGTGGATGTGCATGTGCATTTCCGTGATCCGGGATTTACCCACAAGGAGGATATGGATAGCGGTGCACAGGCGGCGGCAAAGGGCGGATTCACCACTGTGGTGTTGATGGCTAACACTAAGCCGGCGGTGGATAATGCAGAAACTTTGCGTTATGTACTGGATAAGGGAGCACAGACAGGGATTCATGTGGAGACCTGTGGCAATGTAACCATGGGAATGCAGGGAAAGGAGCTTGCCCCCATGGAGGAACTGGCCGGGCAGGGCGCGGTAGGTTTTACCGATGATGGCATACCCATTATGGATGTAGAAATCGTGCGTCAGGCCATGGAGAAAGCAGCACAGCTGGATATGCCCATCAGCTTTCACGAGGAGGATCCTGCACTGATTACCAATAATGGTGTGAATCGAGGCAGGGCAAGTGAACATTATGGCATTGGTGGTTCGCCCAGAGAAGCTGAGATTACACTGGTAGAAAGAGATTTGGAACTGGCTCTGGAAACAGGGGCATGTATTAATATACAGCATATCAGTACCAAGGAGGCTGTGGAATTGGTGCGTCAGGCGAAAGCACGGGGCACAAATATCCATGCGGAGGCAACACCTCATCATTTCACCCTTACAGAGGATGCGGTGATAGAATACGGTACTATGGCAAAGATGAATCCTCCCCTGCGTACAGAGGAAGACAGACAGGCCATTATCAAAGGTCTGCAGGATGGCACCATTGATTTGATTGCCACGGATCATGCGCCTCATACCGCAGAGGAAAAGGCAAAGCCTATTACAGAGGCACCCAGCGGCATTTTGGGACTGGAGACGGCACTGTCACTTGGAATTACGAATCTGGTAGAGCCGGGACATTTGACTATGATGGAGCTACTGCGTAAGATGACTGTAGCACCTGCAGAAATGTACCATTTAGATGCAGGGTATCTGGCAGAGGACGGTCCGGCAGATTTGATCTTAATTGACCCTAAAGCAGTGCACACTGTGGAAGAACCGGTATCTAAGTCTGCTAACAGTCCGTTTATCGGATGGGAACTGACAGGTCGTGTGGTTGCTACCATGTGTGGCGGCAGACTGATTTATCAGGGATTGTAACTGCTGATTGCAATACGGAGAATGCTCTGTAAGGTATAAAGCAGCGATTTTATAGAATAGAAGAGGAACGTAAGAGATGAAAGAAAAGCATACAGCAAAGGTGCTTTCCCAGAAGGAAGCAGCACCCATGATATTTGACATGTGGATAGAGACAGGACTGGCAAAGCAGGCACTGCCCGGTCAGTTTATCTGTGTATATACCAAGGACAAGAGTACCTTATTACCTCGTCCCATCAGTATTTGCGAAGTAAATGAGGACAAGACGGCGCTTCGTATTGTGTATCGTATTGCCGGTCAGGGCACCAGAGAGTTTTCCACCTATCAGCCAGGGGACAGCATTGATATTTTAGGTACTTTGGGCAATGGTTTTCCCAAGGATAAGGCGGCAGGAAAGAAAGTATTTCTCATGGGCGGCGGTATCGGTGTACCTCCTATTTTGCAGCTTGCAAAGGAGATGGAGGCTGAAAAGCAGATTATCGTAGGTTACAGGGATAACAACCTGTTTTTAAAGGAAGACCTGGAAAAATACGGACAGGTTTATGTGGCAACCGAGGATGGCAGCGCAGGAACAAAAGGTAATGTAATGGATGCCATCGCAGCGTGTGCACTGGAGGCTGATATGATTTTTGCCTGCGGTCCCATGCCCATGTTGAGAGCAATCAAGAGATATGCAGAGGAAAAGGGTATAGATGCTTATATTTCTCTGGAAGAGCATATGGCATGTGGTGTAGGTGCATGTCTGGGATGTGTGGTAAAGACCAAGGAAGTGGATCACCACTCCCATGTGCATAATGCACGTATTTGTACGGACGGACCGGTTTTTGAAGCAAAGGAGGTAGATATCTAATGAATATGCAGACTACTTTGGCAGGAGTAACCTTTAAGAATCCTGTGATGACCGCTTCGGGAACTTTTGGCTCCGGTATGGAATATTCCGAATTTATAGATTTAAATCAGCTGGGCGCGGTAGTGACCAAGGGCGTGGCAAATGTACCCTGGCCCGGGAATCCCACTCCCAGAGTTGCAGAAGTGTATGGTGGTATGTTAAATGCTATCGGCCTGCAAAATCCCGGTATCGATGTGTTTATGGACAGGGACATCCCTTTCCTGAAGCAGTATGATACCAAGATTATCGTAAATGTATGTGGAAAAACAGTTGAGGACTATGTGGCTGTTGTGGAAAAGCTGGGAGATGAACCTGCAGTTTCCATGCTGGAAATCAATGTTTCCTGCCCCAATGTAAAGGAAGGTGCTATTGCCTTTGGCCAGAAAGCAGATGCGTTGTTTAACATTACCCGGGAACTGAAAAAGCATGCAAAGCAGCCCATTATCATGAAGCTGAGCCCCAATGTAACGGATATTACAGAGATGGCCAGAGCAGCAGAGGCAGCAGGTGCGGATGCACTGTCCCTGATTAATACCCTGACCGGTATGAAAATCGATGTGCACAAGAGAAAATTTGCCATCGCCAATAAGACCGGCGGTATGAGCGGTCCTGCCATCAAGCCCATTGCGGTTCGTATGGTATATCAGACTGCAAAGGCTGTAAATATCCCCATTATCGGTATGGGTGGTATCGCAAATGCAGAGGATGCAATCGAGTTTATCCTTGCCGGTGCCAGCGCAGTTTCCGTAGGTGCCATGAATTTTGTAAATCCTTACTGCACTATGGAAATCGTGAAAGGTATCGAGGATTACATGCGCATGTACAATGTAGAGAAGCTCACTGACTTAATCGGAGCAGTGCAGGAGTAGATTTGTCTTGAGGATTTCAAAAATAATCTGCGCCGGGGGCATCCTATATTTTCAACTCACTTCGTGTCATCAGTTGTCTAAGTGAACGTAAAAAAGATATTGCAAGAGTGACAGGCACGCCAAAAGGGTACATCCGTGTACCCCTTTGGCTAATTTTACATTCATGTAAAATTGCCTTGTTTGAGAACGTTCACTAAGACAACGGTATGACACTGCGCGAACTGTTGAAAATATAGGATGCCTCCGACGCAGATTACTATATGAAATTGGTAACGACAATAAACTTAGAGATGGAAATGAAGAATATATAAAAAAGGTTGACAAATGCTTACCAAAGTGTTATTTTGTGGTTGACAGATGTAAACCTTGGGGTTGTATTTCACAAAAGATAATAAGGATCATAAAATGATTTGGAGGGGGAAGAATGAGAAAGGAACTTGGAGTTTTAATCTTTGGAATAATATTTTTACTCGCAGGATGTCAAAAGCAGGAAATTGCAGAATTGCCAAAAGAAAGTGTGGCAGTATCTTCACAGGAGAAAGTGGAGAGTGAAAACGAAGTATTGTCCTCAAATAAAACCTATTTAACGGAAGAGCAGCAGGATGGAAGTGAAAGTGTGACAGTATCCCCACAGGAGAAAGTGGAGAATGAGAAAGAAGCATTGTCTTTAAATAAAACCTATTCCATAGAAGAACAGCAGGATGGAAGTGTAATTTGTACATATGGTGAAATAAAGTTTACGATTCCGGCGGAATGGAAGGATAAATATACTGTGATAGTAGAGGGGGACAACTTATTTATTTATCACATAGACTCATGGATGCAAACAACAGAATCCAAATATGGACTTTTATGTGGGATCAAAAGAAGCGATAATGTGGTGGAAGAATGGGATAGGATGTGGCCGCTTGCATATACGGACGAGTATGTATATTATTATGAAGCTTATCCTATAAGTGAATATGAGCGGGAAACAGAGGAAGAGCTTTCTATGCTAAAAGAGCATGAGCCAAAAGTAAAAAACTCAATCGTCATTAGCGCAGAAGGTGTACACTATGATGCGGATGAATATTATCTTCCCATGAGTGCGATAAAAGAAGTTCCGGATAGGGTTCTTAGATTCATGCCCAAGCGCTCTCTTCAGATTGCCAGAAATGAAATTTATGCGCGACATGGACGCAAATTTAAGGATTCTGAAATGCAAGAACATTTTGCGGCATGCAGCTGGTATACTCCTTCGGTTGAAGCGGATGATTTTGATGAGAGTGTATTGTCGGAGATTGAGAAGACCAACATTGCTAAGATCAAGGAGCAAGAGGCTCTTTTAGCAGAAAGAAATGCATATTTGGCGGGAGAGCCTTCAAAACCAGGAACCTATTCCATAGAAGAACAGCAGGACGGAAGCGCAATCTGCAGGTTTGAGGAAATCACATTTACGATTCCGGCAGAGTGGAAGGGTAAATATGTTGTGGAAGCACACGAAGACGGTCTTACGTTTAGCCAGAAAGCCTCAGTGGAGGTAGATGATACTTCAGGATATTTGTGTAGTATTGTAAGAAAGGATGACATAATAGATTGGCCGGAGACTGTAGCGATTGCTTATACAAATGAGTATATATATTATTTTGCGAGGCCGTCTGATGTTCCTTATTGTCAGTCCGGTATTCCCTTTGAGAAGATGATAAAAATTGCTGAAGGATATTGGGAAATGGCAAATTTAACCGGAGAAATGAAAGAATCCGTGGTCATAGATGCACAAGGGCTCAGGTATGATATGTATGAATTTTACTTTCCTATGAGCGCAGTGAAAGAGATATCGGATTGGGATATAGAAGTGATGTCTGATAAAGCACGTCTGATTGCCCGCAGTGAGATTTATGCAAGACATGGGTGCATATTTAACGATACTGCCGTGCAGGAGCATTTCATGAGTTGTAGCTGGTATACTCCATTGGTCGAAGAAGATAAATTTGATGAAGGGGTATTATCACCCATGGAAAAACTTAATATTCAAAAAATTAAGGCAGCAGAAGAAGCAATACATGTGGAACAATAAAGCGAGATAATGCTGACATTGTGCATAGTTTCATATTTTAACAAACCTTCACATATATATTTATATCAGTATATATGTGGAGGTTTTTTGTGGATATCGTAAAGAAGAATATACATATGGGGCGTGTACGTGCCCAAGCTTCCTGCCAGGTCTCCTATGATGATGATATGAATATCCCGGACCAAAAGCCGGATGTCAGCAATATCCTGCTGCAAAAGGGTGAGGTGATGATAGAGGAGATTAAGGCCGGCAATGATGCGGTGAATCTGAAGGGGAAGCTTTGCTATGAGGTGCTGTATGCCACCAATGAGCCGGGCTGCAGTCTGGTGGCGTTGGAGGGGCATTTGCCTTTTGAGGAAAAAATTATCCTGCAGGGAGCTACCATGGCGGACCAGGTCCAGGTGGATGCACTTACGGAGGATTTGACCATCGGTATGATTAACTCCCGAAAGCTCAGTGTGCAGGCTTTGATTCATTTTTCGGCCCGGATTGAGGAACTGTATGATGAAGCACTGCCCATTGATGTAAGCGGCGATGAGCAGATTGAATACAGGAGAGCGCCGGTTGCAATGGCAGATGGTCACTTGGATAGTGGCAGCCCGGGACGAAACGATCTGGCCGTTGCCCAGCTATGTATGCAGAAAAAGGATGTCTTTCGCATTAAGGAGGAGTGTGCGCTGCCTTCCAATTATCCCAATGTGTCTCAAATCCTAAGTTATCGTGTGAAACCCATGGATATGGAGTTCAAACTGCAGGAGGATAACTTGGAAATAAGTGGTGATCTACAGCTCTGCGTCATCTATGAGGGCGAAGGAGAAGGGCATCCGGTGAGAGCCTATGAAACCACTGTTTCCTTCAATGGTAAGCAGGAGTGTGCCGGTGTGCGGGAAAGCATGATTCCGGATATCTTATATAGTGTGGGACAGAAGGAAGTAGTGATAAAGCCTGACAGGGACGGTGAGGAACGCTGTATTGCATTGGAGATTTGTCTGGATATGGATATCCGCGTATATGAGGAGTTGGAAGCGGAAATCATTACGGATATTTATGGTGTGCGCAAGGAAGTAGTGACCCAGTCCCATAAAGGATGTCTGCAGGGATTGATGGGGCGCATATCCGGCAAGATGAAGCTGGTGGACCATGTGAAGCTTTCAGGAAACGGAAGCGTGTTGCAGATACTCTATTGTGATTCGGAAAGTACGATGCCCACCCAGACCATTCAGAAGGATGGAGTAGTGGTGAAAGGGTTGTTACTTCTAAATGTAATATGCATTACGGGAAATGACGAAGCTCCTTTTGCAAGCACCAGATTGCAGCTACCTTATCGCTATATACTGGATGTTCCCGGTATATGCGAAGAGGATCAGGTGCGTGTCAATGTGCAGGTGGAGCAGTTGCAGACCAGCCTTTTAGACGGAGATGAGGCGGATGTAAAGGCAGTACTTAGTTTTCAGGCTATTGCGTTTCGCAAGATGGAACCTGAGATTATCGACAGCATTTCTATAACAGAACAAAACAGCAAGGCAATCAAAGCACTGCCGGGTTTTGTTATCTATCGTGTAAAGCCAGGGGATAATCTGTGGAGTATCGGCAAGAGATATCATGTTTCTGTGGATTCTATCAGACATTTAAACGGATTGACACAGGATGAGTTGATGCCCGGGCAGAAATTATTGATTATGAAAGAACAGAAAAAATAATGATGTATAGCAGAAAGATTATTTTTGCATATAAAAACAGCTCCCTTTTACCGGGAGCTGTTTAGGTTTTGTCATATTATTCGGTAATCACCTGGTCTACAGGAGCATTTGCTTTTTCAGCCAGTTCATCGAACTTTTTCATAACTGCTTCGTAGGTCTGCTTGGAAATCTCAGGTAATTCACCGCCCCAGGTTTTCTGAGCCTGTTCATAACCCTTCTTAAATGCTTCTCGCATATCTTCAATCTTGTCGGGGTCACCGCCGGTTAAAGCGGTAGCGAAGTCGATAATACGACCGGAGGTCTGCTCAACGCCCCAATAACCATCCTCAGCAATATCTGCCTGTGCCTGTGCCTTGGTAGCAGGATCAACCGTGAAGTTGCCCTCTCTCAAGAAACTCCAGATATCATTTGCATTTGCGTAGCTGGTGGACTGCTTTAACATCAGCTGCTCTACCAGACTGCGAAGCTGTGCGGTCTGCGCATCAGCATCGGCTTTCAACTTAGCAACCAAATCGGTATTAGGGGTATACTTCTTTGCTGCTTCCACGCCTTCAGCACTGGGCTCATATATAACACCGCTGGTATTGGCAGCAGTGGTTTCCTGCGTCTGCTTCTCGGCAACCTGACTGTCTTTTGTCTTGTTGTTAACCTGCGAACTGTAGGCCGCAGTAGCCTGTGATGAAGTAATTCCGTTTACATTCATTTGCTCACCTTGCCTTTCTGTTCCCCTCGGGAACGAGTATGTCCTTCCGGCTGCTGCCGTCAGGGTATCATCCTTGATTTCATCTAGTATTTCGACATATCTTAAGTAAAAGTTTAGAGGATTATCGAAAAAAAGTCAACAATGTAGGGGGAAATGTGAGAAAAAGTGTAAAAAGAGGGGAAAGATGGGAACTTGACTATATGAATAAAATTGTACTATAATAAGTACAAT
>JAZODQ010000125.1:0-23843 GCA_045597105.1 Acetatifactor sp. | reverse complement strand
GCTGAGCTAAGAAAAGCTCTTCTTTCCGGTCACCGCGGACATGGCGCAATTTTTGTTCAAGGCCATAAAAACAGGGACCTGATTCCAAAGCTTCGCACATAAGAAAATCTCACATTTGCTTCTAAAACAATAGCCCACCGTACTTCCGTCACGGACACAGGCCGGCAGATGTACTTACTGGAAAAGACGCAAATCATAAGGGATTGCAAAGGTGACTTTGTCAGAAACACCACATTTGGCACACCATCACTTTCCCGGCTACTATGGCACCCTAAGGCACGGACATGGGACAATGAATTTTTTCAATCTGTTTTATCGCTCTTTCAGCCATTTTTCCATCTCAAATGTGCCCTGTACCTGCTTCTTCAGGTCCTCATAAAACTGCTTTCTGACTGCAAGCTCCTCGTCCCAAAGCTTTTTCGCAGTAGGGGTTCCGCAAATGCGCTCTTTATCTCCTTCCAGCGCGCTTAGGCGCTTATCGCAAAGCTCCAGCAGTTCGCTGGCGCTGCGCTCGCCTATATCATCTCTTGCCAGCATGCACATTCTCATGACACCGAAACGGTCCAAATCATCCGCATCCCGCACACTCAGTTCAAAGGGCGTGGCATCCGCCGGCACATCATTCCACCTGTCATGAATGGCCACAGCCTTACAAATACTTTTGGAACGCTCCTCGTCATACTGTATCTTTTCCAGAAACTTCTTGGTGATTTCCGCACTGATAGAAGGGTGAACCTTGAAATCATTAAAATCCGTACACTTGGGATATCCCACATCATGCAAAAGACATGCCATCACCAGGGGCTCACTTTCCCAGCCCTCACCTTCGGCAATCTTTTTGCCCCAAAGTGCAGTCCGCAAAGTGTGCTCATAACGATAGGTCATATCAAAGCGTCCCGCATAAGGATTTAAAAACTCCTTCACAAAAGCATGGGTAGTCGTCACAGGATCCTGTCCTGCTTCGTATTTCTCCATAATCTCTATGACCGACCTTGTTTCATCATTCCGTTTCTTGAAAAAATTAAACATCACTGCACCTCCTGCAGGTTTACTCCGTCGTATCGTATTCTTCTTATCTGTGCGTATTGTGTGGGGATCTCATCCCCCGTAGTATACATAATCATCATTGCATGACAGGAAACGATTACTTTATCGTAGGCAAGGTATTTATCAAATACTTTTAAAACTCTCTCCTTTACCTTTTCCGGATGCTCCCACTTGCTGAACCGGTTCCATTTCCGGTGATTAAACTTCCAGGTAAGTATCCTCTCCCTGATTTTGCCTCGCACAGAATGGGTCTTGTCAAGCTGCCACTCGTGAAGATGATGCTCTACAGCCACCTCCAGACCAAGCTCTTTTGACATCATACATGCTCCCTGCATACACCTGGTAAAGGGGGAAGAAATAATGATTTTCGCATTTTCCTCTTTCAATGTCTCTATGGTTTTCTGAATCTGGCATATCCCGGTCTCAGTCAGCGGAGCGAAATTTCTCGCAACCCCAATCCCGGCCCAGTCATTCAGCGACTCAAAATCCGGTTCACCATGCCTCACCATAATGAATTCTGTCATAACATTCCCTTTCTGTTCCCAACCAGCTTTATAACTTCAGTATAAAGAAATTAAAGTGGCTTGTAAAGAAAAAGACACGTATTTTCTCCGGTTCAAGGCATGTTACAAGTCAATTTTATTCAAAAGGCGTGTACTTAATCCACTGGTATTCCGCCGCCAGTGGCAAAGTGGTATCATCAAAGGCATTTAACCAGTCATCTACACCGGTTCCGCACCATGCATTCATCATAATCTTGCCCTTGGTAACAGGTATGTTTACTGTGGCACTATATACCTCTGCTCCATCTACAAACCATATAATTTTATCCTCATACCACTCAAAAGCATAGGTGTGAAAATCCTCAGAAGCATCAAAGCCCAGCTCATGCATGTACTCATGCTCGCCCTTACTGTTGGTAAAATAATTGAACTGCACCTTTGTAGTGTCCTTACCCAGTATTTCTATGTCAATTTCATCCCAGGGGTTATTGTCAGAGGGTCCGGTGTAGGTAAAGAAAGAGGTAACCACACCATCGTTTTTTATGGCCTTCATACTTACTTCATATCTGCCGTAGCCATAGAACTCCTTACTACGGAATTCACCGCCGGAGTAAGGTACACCGTTTGCAGGTGTAGCATCTTTATCAATGATGAGTTGCATTTTACCTTCATTAAAAGTCACATTCCTTTTGCGCCAGGTTACATTAAACATACTGCCGTTGCACCAACCGTTTGCAGCCTCAAAACCGGCCGGCTGACCGGCGGTAAAATCTACATACATAGGATCCTTAGAAATCTCTTTTTTACTTTCTGTGGCAATACCTTCTGCTTCGTCCACATCAGTATCCTCCACTATGGTTTCTACATCGGACTCCCCGGATATCCCTTCTCCCTCAAGAGAAGTATTTTCTGCCCTTTCCGTTCCTATGGTTTCCTGACTCCCACAGGCAGTAAGCAGCATCACCAACAACACAAATAAAAATACCTGTATATTTCTGTGTTTCATAAATGTGACCTCCTTTTTACTGATTGTACCAAATTCCTGTCACATTTACACGATTTTCTTTATAGATTAGTCTTTCAAAAGGTGGGTTTTAAATATTCAGATGGCAATTTACGTCAAAATATATAAAAAGCAAACTCTTAAACTGCGTTCTTAGTGCTGGACAAAATCCACCGGTTACGAAGACTAGGCTCGAAGCCTTTGCTGAGAGACTTTAGTCGTAGTTACCGGTTAGTTTGGCAGCACGTTGCAGTTGTTTGCGTTTATATTTTTTGCGTAAATTGCCCTACAATAATCCTAATGTCACCTTTTGACATCGTAATCCCATAGATTATAAACTCTCCGTATCCAACTCATTTACCGGAGGCAGGCACGCACGCCCCTTACACACATAATACGTGGTCCGGTCATTCTTTAGGGGATACTCCTCTGTCGGTTCCTCTAATACACATAAGATCGTACCGATGGGAAGTTTACAAGGCAGGTCTGCAGGCTTCTCTTTATCCTTGCACACTACCGTTATTTTGGCCGGCATATCCACATAGTCCGACAACGCTATCAGGAAAATGGCGTGACCGGCAGGGTAGTCTGCTGCCTCCCTGCTCAGGAACTTAAGCTGGCGCTGTGCCCATTCCCCATATCTTTTCTCTCCGGTTAGCCAAAACATCTGTACCAGATTGTAAGCCATCGCTGAATTTCCGCTGAATACAGCGCCGTCATAGGTTTCCTTCGGACGCAGAATCAACTGCTCATTTTCCTTTCCGTACAAAAAGAAGCCTCCCTGTTCTTCATCATAAAAATCAGCCACTGCCTTTGCACAGAAATCCCCGGCTTTTTGCAAATACCCGGCATCCAGGGTGGCTCCATACAATGCAAGCAGCGCAAAGGCCTCATTTGCATAATCATCCAGAAAGCCTCTTCCGCCCCGTTTTCCTTCCCGGTAACTCACATGCAGAATTCCCTTTTCACACAGCTTATCCTCAATGAATTCCTGTGCTTTCACCGCCGCATCCAGATAGATTTTCTTCCCCGCAACACGATACAAATGACACATGGCCGCAATCATCAGACCATTCCAGCCGGTCAGTATTTTGTCATCCAGATGCAACCCATATCTTTTCTTACGATAGGCATAGAGGGCCTGCAGCTGCTTACTGAAATCCTTGCTGATATCCTTGTTTTGCAGGAGGTTCGGTATATTCTTTCCTTCAAAATTACCTTTATCGGTAATATCGAAATACTGATTTAATGCTCTTGCGTCCTCTTCTCCCAATAAATCAATAATCTCACCCGGCTCAAGGAGATAATACTTGCCTTCCACTCCTTCACTGTCCGCATCCTGGGCACTGTAGAATCCACCTTCCGGTGATGTCATCTCCCGTAGGATATAGTCGGCCGTCCGCTCTGCAACCTGCCGGTACAACTGCTTTTGGGTAATCTGATATATCTTGCAATAAGCCATAATCAATAATGCGTTGTCATACAACATTTTCTCAAAGTGTGGGACCAGGAAATACCTATCCGTAGAATACCTGCTGAAACCTCCGCCGATATGGTCAAATATCCCTCCACGATACATTTGCAGCAGGGTTTTTTCCACCATTTTAAGAGCTTTTTCCTCTTTATTCTTTTCATAGTATTGCAAAAGAAACAGCAGATTATGGGGTGTAGGGAACTTAGGTGCCCGGCCAAAACCGCCATACTGCTCATCAAAGGTACGCTCATATAACGCAAAAGCAGCCTTTATCAGTGTGGCAGACAAATTCCTATCCTCCCCACCAGTATAAGCTGCTCCTCTTCTGTCCCCTGCCCGTTCATTCACAAGCTCCAGTATTTCATCTGCTGACGTAAGCACCCTCTCTCTGTCCGTCTTCCAAGTTTCACAGACAGTCAAAAGCAGTTCCTTCAGTCCGATTCGCCCATACCCGGAGGTCTTGGGGAAATAAGTGCCTGCGAAAAAGGGCTTTTGCTCTGGCGTCAAAAAGATAGTCGTGGGCCAGCCGCCACTGCCTGTGAGACTCTGGCAAACTGACATATATATACTGTCAATGTCGGGGCGTTCCTCCTTATCCACTTTTATGGATATAAAATGGTTGTTAAGTATCTCTGCAATCTCAGTATCCTCGAAGCTCTCGTGGGCCATTACATGGCACCAGTGACAGGTACTGTAACCGATACTCAAAAAAATGGGCTTATCCTCTTTTCTTGCACGCGCAAACGCTTCCTGACACCAGGGATACCAATCCACCGGATTATCCGCGTGCTGTAACAAATAGGGGCTTGTCTGATTCTTCAAATGATTCTGCATTCTTCCTCCCGTTCCGCCGTTTAGCACTCCATGCTTTTTCGACCTTTTCAGATATCTTTTTAAGAATATTTTTTCCCTATTTGCACATCCTATTCCTGAAAGGATGGTATTACTATGAAAAATACAGAACAGAACAAGAAATTTCAGAATCCTTATGGTGACGGGGATATTCCCCAAATAGATTTGCCACAGACCAGTAATAGAAAAGTCGTACCGGTAGAACCTCTTCCTGAGTCTACCAGACCCAGAAAGGACGGCCCCGGGGGAGAATAATGGGGATTATTTCCCCACTCTCCTTACCCACTCTATTACATAGTCAGCTACTTCCGGAACATCCTTTCCACTGATATCAAAGGTGTCGAACGCAGTATCTCCTATCTTTTCATGGGTCCTAAAATACTCATTATAATCTACAGAACTCTCTATCCATTCTTCGTTTGTAATTCCGCGGCCTTCTGTCATCCGCTTTCTAAGCAGATCTTCATCACATACTAATGCAAGACAACGGACATCACTAAAGAATCGTCTGTTATAAGCATGGTGTAATTTATCCAGATTACCGGTGAGCACCCACAAAACAGGCTTTCCGCTCTGCATAATATTTCTGGCAAACTGTTCTACCGCTTCCACCTGTTTTTGATACTCTTCATCCGTGTTCAAAGACATGTAGCCATAGAACACATCTGCATCCAGAACCACAAAATCCACTTTTCTCTGTAATATTTCCATGGCCGTAGTTGTTTTTCCTACGCCGCTACAGCCTGTCAATATCAATAAAGGTAGCGAAATGAACTCCCAACTATGCCCGCATTTGGGGCAATATACTTTGCCGTCTTTGATTTCCTTATCCCAATTATGGTTTCCACATTTCTGACATTGTCCAATCATACTATCCTCCATTCCGGAGCATCCAAAATCTCCATCACTTTTTTATAATTTTCCTCACCGGTTGTCCATACTACTGCATATACTTTTTTCACCTGCAGCTGCCGGTACATTTCCAGACGGTGCCGCCCGTCGTCTACCTGAAATTTCCCGTAAACATATTCCACAATTAGCGGCGGAGTGTCCCAATTTTCATAAGCCTCTTTCATCCTGTCCACCACATCAAAGAAATATTGTATATCATTGTCTTGCTTTAAATACTCCGGTGCCCCGGATTTTACATCGGATAAAAGCTCTATGGGTATCTCCCGCAAGCCTATGTAATAACGTTCCTCTAACAGTAACCCGTCTGCCAGCGCAAGGTTCTTTCCATCCGCACGTAAAAAGAGCTGCATCCAACGGTCAATTTCCCCAACCCGGGCAAACTCCTTTGCTTTTGTTAACGTTCCGTAGATCATACCTGCCTCCTTTGTTTCATTACTTCATACATCATGATAGACGCGGCACAGCTCACATTAAAAGAAGTGGCCACGGACGTTTCTGCCATAGGTATGGTGCACAATTCATCACAGCTTTCTCTGTAAGCATGACTCAGTCCCTTTGTTTCATTACCGATTAACAGCATCAAAGGCGTGGATAAATCCAGCTCATAGATGGCCTTCTGTTTATGAGATGTAGAACCAATCAGCCTAAAATTCTCATGCATCGTTTTTATTTCTTGAATCAGCCTCTGCAAAGAATCCGTATCCGCCAGCCGTACCACCGGCAAAGAAAAAAATGACCCCATGGATGAAGTAATCACATCGGGATCATATAAATCAACCGCATGTCCGGTTATTACCAAAAAATCCACTCCCTGGGCATCACAGGACCGTATAACCGTACCCAGATTCCCTTTGTTGGAGGGGCGGTCAAATAATACAATAAACGGATTTGCTGAAACAGGAAGCTCCGATAAAGGAATCTCCCGCATTTCCACAATTGCCATTAACTCCGAGGTGTCTTCTTTTCCGCTCAGTTCCCTCATCAGTTCGTAGGAAAACTGATAGTTCATCCCGGTTTTTACAGACTGTAAAATCTCTTTCGCCCAATCCGATAATGCTCCTTCGGAAAATAAAAAAGCCTTGATTGTCCAACCATTACGGATAGCCTCATTTATATTGCGGACACCCTCCACTACGAACTCTTTATAATGATATCTCTTTTTGCGGTTTGTCTTTAAAACCTGAACATGCTGAAAAATATTATTTCTTACCAATACTTTTGTAGTCATCATGATACACTCCCGATTTTATTTCAAAAAGTGTATCACAAATCTCTTTGGCGAAATATACCAAGTCTATTTTAAAACAAACTTGGTATAAAGCGAATATTTCTCCAAAAACTCTTTATAATCACATTCCTTTGTACTCCAGATGATCACAGGATAATAGGTGATTCCTTCCCGTATCAATGCTTCAAACAAAGGATTATCACAATTGATTTCAAATGCACTATCCGCATACCCTATAATAAGCGGTGGCAGTAACTGCTGATTCCTGATTTTCTCCTGCCATGCAGACACCCTGGACTCAAAAACCTCCGGATGCATTTTCCATTTCATCCCTTCCTCAGGGCCGGTATTTCTCTCAAACAGTTGCAATGGCATAGCAATCGGCCCCAGATAAAAACGGTCCTCCTCGTACAACCCTTCAGAAAATGCAAAATTCTTTCTCACAAAAAGAAGATAGGTATGAATCCACTCTTCCAAAAGCTCGTTGTCATTATACTCTTTGGCTGAATTGGTATCCGGACAAAATATGAGCTCATCCGTATTCTTTTTGGAATATACTATTTTTTTAACCGTATCCTTGGACAAACAAAATTCTTCAGACAACCGGTCTACGGTTGTCCCATATAGAAACTTGTTTACCATCATCCGGTTTCTTTTTTTGTAGTATTTTTTTCGGTCGGAAACTTCCTCATGGGTCTTTTCCCGGGCTTCCTCCTTGGGCACATAGAGGAGAGCTCCACCGGCATACTTTTGAATCTCCTTTAATAATTCACTTGGAAGTACGTCACTTGCATTTAAGTAATTCAAATTCCTCTACTCCTTCGTTTATTTACTGCACATTAAGACTGTGCTTTTTACCCTAAGTGGTGCATGTTTCTTTTTCAAGTCACTTCGCAGATTTCTTCAACTGACAGGTCTTATCCTTACAATTTGCACACTGCAAGTTTTTATTGGAACCGCTCCAAAAACGCTCCGGATGCTTTGCGTATGTAATCTCCCACTTGATTAACACCACGCAGGAGGTAAAAAACAGGCTCCAGCTAAAGAAATTCCGTATAAAAAGCATGGGCGTAAACATCATGAAATGTCCCCATTCATAGATTCTGCAATTCACACAACAACGATTTTTCATAATAAAAGACTGGAACGGGCAGAAAAATAGAATACAGATGTAATCACACAAAAAATAAAACACGGTGAGCATCAGTAAATCCGCACTGTCCATAATATTGCACAGGTAGAGGATACCGAAAATCGCATTAAAGCTGAGCCACACCAGCATCACCTTCCATGCCTTGATATTCTGGTCCTGCACATAGCGCAGCAGCTCTACCTCAGCATAATTCTCCTGCTCGGCGTATTTCTTTTTGTCCGCCTTTCGAAGTGCCATGGACAGCTTCTCCGTGGGGAAAATATGCTTCAGCATCATCACCATAAATACCAGCCACAGCACATGAATGGGCGAAATCCCCATCCAAACAGACTGGGTCATTAGGTCGTACATAAGTGGCTTGTTGGTGATGTAAAGCACTGCTATTAACAAAAAAATGACCAAACGAAACACAAATTTAATTAAGTATCTTTTTAACATAGGGGTTTTGACTATTTTTTTCATATCCATATTGTAACATACTTTTCTCGCCATATATACCCGAAAATAATATAATATATCCACATTTTACTGCAATATTGGAAACTTATGTCACTTCTTTGGCAACTTATGCTTCATCCTCTTGCGTTACTACTCAAGACATGATATCTTGCAATCACAAGAAGCCTTGAATCTACAGAAAGAGAGGAATTCCTTTGAAAATATCCATTAATATCCAACCGGGAACGCCGGATACAGAAATACAAATCTCCTGTAAACGCCTGACACCCGAAATTGAACAAATTCTCGCAACACTACGCATCCTGAACCAACAGCTTATGGTCATAAAGGATGAGGAAACTCATATTTTAGATGTTACCAAAATCATTTATATTGAGGCAGTAGAACGTAAAACATTTGTATATACAGAGGAAGACTGTTATGAGTCAAGACTAAAGCTTTATGAAATGGAAGAGCGTTTGATGGAATACGGCTTCTTCCGTATCAGCAAATCCTGTTTGGTACACTTGCGATATATTAAATCCTTAAAGAATGACATCAACCGAAAAATCCGCTTGACTCTGGAAAACGGAGAACAAATTATGGTTTCCAGACAGTATGCTGAAGAAATGAAAAAACAACTGGGGGTAATGTGATATGAACAGACGCGAAACCGTTTTTGATTACGTAAAACAGATTTTATTTGTGTACGGTTTTACAATTTTAACTCTTAATATTTTTTGTCTATTATTTGGCGAAAGCGCCAAAGACTTTTCTACCCTTTTTTCTCTAGGTAATCAAGGTTTATCCGGTGCAACCATGCTACAGTTCCTCTTACTGTCCGCAATCATTGTAACCCTTCGATTTATCTTTTTCACAGACGGATTGATTCGCAGAGTACCTTTAGCAATCCGCACGATAGCTTTGTTTGCCCTGATTATTCTGTTCATGATGTTTTTCATCTATTGGTTCGGCTGGTTTCCAATCAATATGTGGCAACCATGGGTAATGTTTTTCTTATGCTTCGGACTCTGTGCCGGTATCAGCACCCTCCTTACTTTTTGGAAGGAAAGATTGGAGAATAAAAACCTGGAAGAAGCTCTTGAACGTTTAAAGAGGGAGGCTGAGCAACATGAATAAGATCATGGATGTCCATAATCTTACACATCGTTTTGGTGATAAAACAGTATTGGACAATATTAATTTTAAAATTGCCAAAGGTGAGATTTTCGGACTTCTCGGCCCTTCAGGTGCCGGCAAAACTACACTGATTAAGATACTTACCGGACAGCTTATACCATCCGGTGGCAATGCCACTGTTTTAGGAAAGCCTACCTCCGCCTTTAACGGAAGCGATTATCAACGCCTGGGAATTATGATGGACAATTTCGGTCTTTATGAACGCTTAAGCTGCTATGATAATCTGAAACTGTTTACCATGCTCACCGGACAGTCTGTTGACAGTATTGATACTATATTGAAAAAGGTGGGCCTTTCAGGTGCTGCAAAAACACCTGCTACCAATTTATCCAAGGGTATGCGTAATCGCCTTCTACTGGCCAGAGCCATTTTGACCAAACCTGAAATTTTGTTTCTTGATGAACCTACCAGCGGTCTGGATCCGACAACCACTGCCGAAATTCACCAATTGATTTTAGATGAAACAGCCAATGGAACTACTATCTTTTTAACCACACACAACATGTCTGAGGCAGAAAAACTTTGTAACAGAATCGCCTTATTAAACTTAGGCAAACTGGTAGAACAGGGAAATCCCAGGGATATTTGCCGACGCTACAATCATCAGAAAAGCTTTATGCTACATCTAACCAATGGTACAGATATTCTTTTGCCCCATGACACAAATGGTATTCAGGAACTGATGTCTTATTTGCAGGCAAACTCTTTGGAGACCATTCACTCTACAGAACCTAATTTGGAAACCATTTTCATGGAATTAACAGGAAGGAAATTAGAAGTATGATACCACATATTCGAGCTATTCTATGGAAACAAATCAAAGACACCTTCAAGAATAAAACCATACTAATTCAGTTTGTTATGTTTCCTATTCTGACACTGATTATGGAAAATACGGTTAAAATGCAGGATATGCCGGAACATTTCTTTGTGTCACTTTTTGCAGTTATGTATGTGGGAATGGCGCCTCTCACCGCTATGTCCGCTATTCTTTCCGAAGAAAAGGAAAAGAACACCCTGCGTGTGTTACTGATGACTAATGTACGTCCCTTTTCCTATCTCCTAGGCATCGGTACCTATGTCTGGTTTATCTGTATGCTGGGATCATGTATCTTAGCATTTGCCGGTAAGTTTACGGGACCCTCATTATTTCAATTTCTACTGATCATGTGTACCGGCATTCTGATTTCCATGATAATGGGTGCTGCAATTGGAGTCCACAGTAAAAATCAAATGGCGGCAACATCCATCACTGTACCTATTATGATGGTGTTCTCCTTTCTGCCTATGCTGTCCATGTTTAATACCCAAATAAGTAAGATTGCACAGTTCACTTATTCTGAGCAGATTTATCGTTTCATTCATCAAGTGGGAAATCTACAACCGGATGGAAAACAAATCGTAGTTATTGCTTGTAATCTATTTGTCGCAATTGCCCTCTTTACCCTTGCATACAAAAAAAGCGGACTTGCCTCATCATAGAATTCTTTAATCTCTAAATAACAAAAACCCTTGGACTGATTCTTCTTTCCAAGGGTTTCGCATTATCTTAATCTTTTTTCTAATCGTCTTTGAAGATTCTATTCCTCTTCTGCCTCTAACGCTCTATGGAACTGGGTCTCATACAGCTCGGCATAGGTACCGCCGGCCTTTACCAGATCGGCATGTACGCCACGCTCCACTATCTTTCCGTCCTTGAGCACCAGAATTTCGTCCGCAGCCAGAATGGTGGAAAGACGATGGGCGATCAGGATACTGGTTCTGGAATCGATAATAGGATCGATTGCCTCCTGAATCTTGCTCTCGGAAATAGAGTCCAGAGATGCAGTCGCTTCATCAAAAATTAAAAGTGCAGGATCTTTCAAAAGGACGCGGGCAATGGAGATTCGCTGCTTTTCACCACCGGAAAGCTTTAGTCCGCGGTTACCAACCACAGCATCCAGACCTTTTTCCTGTTTTAATATAAAATCATATATATTTGCCTTTTTGCAGGCCTCAATAATCTCTTCTTCCGTAGCGTCAGGATTTGCATATAGCAGGTTTTCCCTGATGGTTCCGTTGAAAAGATAGGTTTCCTGGCTAACAATACCGATATTATTCCGCAGGAATCCTAAATCCAGCTGACGCACATCCACGCCGTCAAAGGTCACCTTACCCTTTGTAACATCGTACAAACGAGGGATGAGGTTTGCCATAGTACTCTTGCCGGAACCGGAAGGGCCTACGATTGCCACACTATGACCGCTTTTCAGCTCGAAATTAATATTCTGCAGAATCTTTCTCTCTTCATCATAGGAGAATTCCACATCATGGAACTCCACATTTCCTTCCACACTTGTAGGAATCACAGGATTCTCCACATTTTTAATCTCCACAGGCATGTCAAAGTATTCAAAGATTCGGGTGAAAAGTGCCATGGAACGTATCCACTCCACTTGAATATTTAAAAGGGAATTCACCGGTCCGTACATCTTACCAAGCAGTGCTACCAACACGGTGATATCACCAACGGTAAGGGTAGAATTGTATTTCATCATCAGAATACCGCCTACCAGATAGAGCAACATAGGTCCTACGCTGGAAAACGTGTTGATGATTACCATAAACCAGCGGCCTGCCATGCTTTCTTTGATATTCAGACGAATCATTCTGTTGTTGGCGTTTTTGTAACGGTCATACTCATATTCTTCCCTGCCAAACAGCTTCACCAGCAGCTGTCCGCTGACAGACAGCGTTTCGTTCAGGATGCCGTTGATTTCATCATTGCACTCCTGTGCTTCTCTGGTAAGGGTCCATCTGGTCTTGCCCGCCCAACGTGTGGGAATGGTAAACAAAGGTATAACAAGCACGCCTACTGTTGCCAGTATCCAGTTCTCTCTGTACATAATCACCACTGCCACAACCAGAGTGATACTATTTGACAGGATGGAGGTAAAGGTATTGGTGATATTACGCTCCACACCGGAAATATCACTGGTCATACGGGTGATGATGTCTCCCTGATTATTGGATGTGAAAAAGCTCTGGGACATCTGCTGCAAATGCTTATACATTTTGTTACGCATATCAAAGGTGATGTGCTGGGCAATCCAGTTATTCAGGTAACTCTCAGCCACGCGAATTAAATTCGCTCCCAAAGTAACGGCCAGAGAGATTACAATCAGCATAATCAGTTTTCCCATATCTCTGTTAATCAGACCCTCATCAATGATTCGACCCGTCAGAACAGAGGGTAGCAAGCTAAATATGGAGGAGATGACTATACAAATCAGTACAATCACCATCTGCTTCCAATAAGGCATCAGATAAGAAAAAATACGTTTCAATAAAGGTAAGGTGACCTTGGGACGGTTCTCCTTTTCCTCTTCGGTTAAAAATCCGGCTCTTCCAAAAGGTGGCATAATTATTCTCTCCTTCTCTTTTGTATCATTGGACCGGCTATGCAAGCACGTTGCTTCCCAGTCCCTTGACTCATTATGTTCGCGTATATTTTACCACGTTTTTACTTTTTCGAATAGCCTTTCATACCCATTCCTTTACGGAAAATTCCTTTTTTATATTTACAGAGTGGTTTTTTTGGTATATATTGTATGTAGTACCAAGGTACTATATACATATTGTAACCAAGGAGGAAAATAACATGATTAACATTCTTATTTCACTTATCATCGGCGCTGTTTGCGGTTGCCTTGCAGGCTATATCATGAAGAGCGGACATGGTCTGATTATCAACATCATTCTGGGTCTTGTAGGTGGTGTAATCGGTGGATTCATCTTCAATCTGCTGGGCTTATCCATCAACGGCATTCTCGGAAGCATCATCAGCGGTGTTGTTGGTTCTTGCATCGTAATCTTCGTTGTAAGACTGATTAAGAAATAAGTTCTTTTAAACGTAAATGGTCGACACTAAAAAGTGTCGACCATTTTTTACCTATATATATTTGCTTTTATACTTTATGAGAATTTCCGAATCTTCAGATACACGCCTCTGTCGTCCGCGATTTTCTGGCACGCCTTAATCTCTTCCTCCGGCAGCACATCCACGATGGATAGCTGTGTATGATCAAAGACATCTTTTGATAAAGATGCAAAGTCTAACATTGCCTCAAAAGCATTCTCAAACTGCGGTCTGGTAACTTCCTGGTATTTCTCTGCAGTGGGGGCATTCAGGCTGATAGATACACTGTCCACCACCTTAGCCAGCTCCGGTATAATATTGCGCTTGTGGTACAGATTCGCCAACCCGTTGGTATTCAAACGCACCCTAATATTATGCTTTTCCTTGGCGTAAGCTGCACTGGCAAGCAAATTTTCCAGCGCACAGGTGGGCTCACCGTAACCACAGTACACCAGCTCATCATATCCCGTAAAGTCAAAAGCATCCATAGCTGCCTTGATTTCTTCCAATGTAGGCTCCTGCTTAAACCATAAATTCTCTGCTTCTCCTACACTGTCCTTGTGGGTGCGAATACAAAACTGACAACTGCAATCGCAGCGATTTGTAATGTTTGCGTATACCTGATTTTTGTAAGTATATAAAATATCTGCCATAATAATAACCCTGTCCTTTCTATTCCATAAATCTGCTTTTTATATGTGCCTTATCAAATGCCAATCCTAATATTACAAAAAATACTGCACTACCACCGGACTGTATCAGACTCTGCCCCATGGACACCAGCAATACGCTCCAATTTCCAAATAAAATATACTCTGCCAAGAAGTATCCGAATCCGGAAATGAAATACGCAATTATGGTAGCGATTACATTGCGGGGTGTGATAATCCTGGTTGTTTTATTGGTAAAAGGAATGGTAATCAACATCTTAATGATAATGGTAGCCGGCATCCACATGGGTGCTGTCAGCAGGTCCGCCAGCCCTCCTCCTATGGCTGCTGCCGCCAGGGCATAGGGGGTAGGTAGCATTACTGCCGCTATATATATAAGTGCATCTCCGAAATGTACATATCCACCGTTTATGCCCACAGGAATATGTAATATATACGCTGTCATCAGCGTAATCAATGCCGCCATAATGCCTGTCATAGTAAGATATTTCATTTTTGATGATTTCATAGCCAACGCCTCCTATAATAACCGGGATAAATATTTTTCAAAATGTACCCCATGACAAGCCGGAATCTTCTCCCTAGAAGCCTCTTCAATTGCCTCCTGCAAGAAATACGCCGCCTTTTCCATGGCTTCCCGGACGGACAATCCTTTTACCAGACAGCCGCAAATTACCGATGCAAACAAATCCCCTGTTCCGGAAAATCCCATTCCGGTGTATGGATTCTCTATATGAAAATACTCCGACTCTGACACTGCCAGATTACCGATATACTCTGTATCTCCTTTGGTACGGATAATACCCGTCACAATAATCGTCTGTGGTCTCAACGCCTTAGCAAGCAGCTTTTCACAAGCACCCTTGATTTTGTCTAAATAATCTTCTTCCTGACGATGGACTACCATATCCTCATAATCCACATCCGCAAGCAGACACAGTTCTGTCAGATTAGGGGTGAGCACATCCGCCTGTAAAGTGAGCACCTTCATCCCCTGCAAAAATTCCTCTGTAAACATGCTATAAGGCTTGCCATTATCACCCATTACCGGATCCGCCAAATACAAAGTATCCCTTTCACGGAACTGCTCCAGAAAGTACTGTACCTTTTCCATTTGCAGAGAATCCGCCAGATACCCGGAATAAATTCCGTCAAAGCTTACATCCATTTTCTTCCACTGATTGGTAATACAATCCATCCTATCTGTAAAGTCATCACAGAAATACTCACCAAACCCTGTCTGCGCTGACAAAATCGCGGTAGGAAGGGGACAGGCCTGCATCCCCATCACAGAGATTACAGGTATGGCTGCTGTGAGAGAGCACTTCCCAAAGCCTGACATATCATTTATCAATGCTATTCTTTTCATTTTCACAACTCCTGCATTGTTTCTACAATGCAATTAATTTATACCACTGTTGAACATATGAAAATATCCAGTTTTGAGAGAAAATATAAGACCAGAAAAGACAGAGTGCCCTACAGCACCCTGTCTTTATCAAATCAAACACTTTATTCCTCTAACAAAAACCGGTCAATTCCGTTTGCAATTCCTGCAACAATTTTGTCCTGATAAGCCTCTGTAGCCATCAATGCATCCTCTGTAGGATTGGTCATATAGCCCATTTCTACGATGGTTACCGGCACCTGACACCAATTGATTCCACTCATGGTATCCGTTTCCCACACCCGTCTCTTATTACATCCCGTGGATGCGAGCATTTCATCCAACACATATGTAGATAGCGCCTTACTTTCCTCATAAAGTGCACCATTATAAGGATTTTTCTTTGTCTGACAGATGGTCATGGCACCATTTACAGATGTATCCTCGGAGCCATTGGCATGAATTCGGATAAAAGCATCTGCCTTTGCATCATTTGCCACTGCTGCACGCTCAGAATTACTAATATTTACATCATGGGTTGTCCGCACCATGATTACCTCGTAGCCGCGGTTTTCCAGTTCTTCCTGCAGCTTCAGTGCCACCACCAGATTCAGTTCATACTCATACCATCCACTGGTCTTGCCATAGGTTCCGCTGGAAACCTTTTTCTTTGTGGTGCTTGCTCCCGGTCCCACAGGCTCTTGTTCACTGTTTCCCTTTGCCTGATGTCCGGCATCAATCACTACCAGAAAGCCATTCTGACCTTCTACTTTTTCTCTGAGATAGTCAGCAGAAATATAGTAAATACCCTCATCCATCAGTATCCGGCACCAACCGTCTGTCTCGTCTATCTTTGCCACATCGGTTCGGGCATTCAGTACGCAGTATATTTCTCCGTCCGTGGAAGGTGCAGTGCGCACATTGACTCTTGTAGTGGTGTAGGCCGGAGTAGTTTCATAAACGGGTATGGATTCTTCTTTGGAATGTGTCGACTCCACTTCCTCACTGGGTACAGCACTATCCTCATGAGGCGCAGTTTCCATGGCATTGGTGTTGGTTCCATCCTTACTGTCTGCTGATTCTGCTCCAACTATACTATCAGTAAATTCTACGTTTTCAACACTTGCGGAGGTAGCAGTGCTTTCCTGCAATATCCCATTGGGTGCCTGCTTACCACATCCACTGAATGCTATCATTGAAATGATTATAACAGATATTAATACACTTATACGCGACCATTTCTTCATATCATTTGTATCCTATTTCTCCAAATTATCTTATCCCAAGCAGCATCATATCTGCTCAAACACCCTGCTGCGGTGTATACCCTTCAATAATATCCATTATATCCTTCTGATAGATATTTCCGCCCAATACATCCCCGTTTGGATTCACACTGATGGTCCGGATATCTTCAGGACTCTCTTCGTAAGGGTTCACATAGTCCTTTCCCTCTTCAAAAAATTCCCCCAGGTATTTCAGTGCATTACCGCTGGGGAAAATCACATTGCCCTCCGAAGCTGCAATACCCAGTTCCTCAAACTCCTCCAAAATCTCAGCAGTTCGCCGGTCATAGGGATTGGACCCGTTTCTGCCCTGTATCCAGGCCGGATGGGTACGAAGCGGCACTCCTGCTGCCAGCAAGGCTTCTGCAAAGCACTTCACCGGCTCTAAGGGAATGGTTTCCTGATGAAAAGCATCCACGGACAGTGCCACATCCGTTACACCGCTGTCTGCCAGCATCCGGGCAACTGCCTGTATCTTATCCACATCCTTACTGAATAACCCGTTGGTTATCAACTGCCTTTTGGGGATATTCGCATCCCTGGCCGCCCTGTGGATTTTGCATACCTCTTCCGGATATAGCAGAGGTTCCCCGCCGAAGGTCATCAGCGACCGGATATCATACTTCTCCGCCACTTTGGAAACCAGCTGCGCCCCGGCATCACCATCAATGTACTCACAAAAACCCACGTGCTCCCCTTCGGAACAATGCTTGCATCGGCCCGTGCAGGCCATGGTAATGACAAACTCTATACGATTGATATTCTTTGTGTACTCATTCATAGCGTCTTCCCTATCTTGTTTACTTCTACTCCTGTCCGGTCTGTGTACGATACATGGTGGCATATCTTCCGTTCAGCGCCATTAACTGCTCATGATTACCCTTTTCCACAATCTGCCCCATCTCCATCAGCAAAATCATATCTGAATCACGAATGGTAGACAAACGATGTGCAATGATGATAGAGGTTCTGCCCTGTGTAATTTCCAGCATGGCCTTGCGGATACGCTGCTCCGTCACAGTGTCCACGGAGCTGGTTGCCTCATCCAGGATCAAAATGGGTGCGTTGGTCAGCACTGCCCGGGCTATGGTCAAAAGCTGACGTTCACCCTGACTGAGCTGTGCACCGCCCTGCTGCAATATAGTGTCATAGCCCTGGGGCAAACGACGGATAAAGCTGTCTGCACCTGCCATTTTAGCGGCATTTACCACCTGTTCAAAGGGCACATCCTCCCTACCGTAGCAGATATTATCCTTTATGCTCATACCAAAGAGTGCCGTATCCTGTAATACCACACCAAAGGCATCCCGCAGGTCCGCCATCCTATATTCACGCAAATCATGACCATCCAGCAATACGCGGCCCCCATTCACATCATAAAAACGTGTAAGCAAATTAATAAAAGTAGTCTTGCCTGCACCGGTAGAACCTACCACCGCTACTTTCATACCGGCCTCAATCCGTACACTTACATCCCGCAGCACCGGCTCCTGCGGCACATAACCGAACACTACATGGTCAAAAATCACTTCACCCTTCGGGTTCTTTAATTCCAGTGCACCCGGTACATCCTCAGGCTCAGATACTTCATCCAGGATTTCAAACACTCTTTCCGCACCTGCCACCGCTGTCTGGAAATTATTATATATATTTGCTATATCCACAAAAGGACGGGAAAACTGTTTGGAATACAGTAAAAAGCTGGAAATCAGTCCCACACCAATCAAATCATTTGCAGCCATCACACCGCTTATTACCGCCACCAAAACATAGTTTAAATTATTGATAACATTCATAATCGGCATCAGGTAGCCGGACCAAATCTGGGCCTTCGTCGCCACTTCGCACAGCTGGCGGTTATTCTCCTGGAACTGACGCATCAGCTGCTGCTCCCTGCCAAAGGCCTTTACCATGGAAAGACCGGAAACGCTTTCTTCCACCTGACCGTTTAATTTGCCCAATGCTGCCTGCTGGGCCGCAAAATACTTTCTGGTATGAGTCGTCACGGTCTTGGTCAGCAGATAAATCAGGCCTACCGACACAAATGCCACGCAGGTCAATGCAGGACTCAAACGAAGCATAATGACCAGTACACCCAGAATGGTAAACACATATGTCATCAGCTGGGACAAGGAGTCCGAGATCGTGGTACTGATATTATCAATATCATTGGTCAGACGGCTCATCAACTCACCGTGTCGCCTGCTGTCAAAAAAGGCCAAAGGTAAATCCTTCATTTTGGTAAATAATGTTTTCCTGATATGCAGAATCATCCTCTGACCAATGGATGCCATGAAAAACTGCTGCAAAAACCGTACCATCCAGTCGGATAAATACAGTGCCGCCAGCAGAAGTAACAACTGTGTGACCACTTCTCCCGTTTCCACACGATTTACGATCTGACCGATAATATAGGGTGATAAAATAGCAGAAGCACTGGCCAGCCCGGAGAGCAGTAAAATCCAGCTAAGTCCTTTTCGCTGTCCCCTCGTCAGCTCCAACAGGCGTAACAGAGTGCCCTTCATATTCTTGGGTTTCACCACCTGCATACCCCTGCTCATTCGTCCAAATCCGCCCGGCGGCGGAGTAAGTTCTTTAGCCAATCTGCTCACCTCCTATCTGTGAAGCATAAATTGCCTGATATGTATCGCAATCAGCCATCAACTCCTGATGGGTACCAAATCCCCTCACCTGTCCGTCCTCCAGACACAGGATACGATCCGCACGCATTACCGTGGAGATACGCTGACTAATCAAAAGCACTGTCATATCTGCCACATTTTCCCGTAAACCTTCCAAAACCGCTGCTTCTGTAGTAGCATCCAGCGCACTGGTACAATCGTCCAGAATCAGGATGCCCGGCTTTTTAAGGAGCGCCCTTATCAGAGACAATCGCTGCTTCTGACCTCCGGACAGATTCACGCCCCCCTGCCCAAGCAAGGTGTCATATCCTTCTGCAAAACCGGTAACAAAATCATGTGCACAGGCAATCCTTGCCGCTTCCTGTATTTCTTCCATGGAAGCGTTCTCCTGTCCCCAACGCAGGTTATCTGCAATGGTGCCGGTAAATAACAGCGCTTTCTGAGGTGTCACGCCGATTTTGTGTCGAAGTGCATCCATATTCCAGTCCTTTACGTCCAGACCATCCACCAATATCCGGCCCTTTTGTACATCATAAAATCTGGGCACCAGGTTCACCAATGTGGACTTCCCGCATCCGGTGGGACCAATGATACCCAGTGTTTCCCCGGGGTGCACAGTAAAGGAAATATGCTCAATGGCAGGCTCAGAGCTGCCTACATAGAAAAAAGTCACATCTTCGAAACGTATCTCTGCTGCCCGGGACTCCTGTGTCTCCTGCGCTTTATCAGTCATGCTGACATTTACAGTATTATCACGACCTCCATCCTTCTGCGCCGGCACTTCGTTTAATACTTCTTCCACACGACCTGCAGACGCAACTGCACGCACCGCCGTATTTAAAATATTCGATACCATACCCAGGGAAAATAATACCTGGGTCATATAATTTACAGAAGCCATCAAACGTCCGATCTGACCGCTGTCCTGGTCCTTGGACAGCCACAAAAGCACTACAATCCCTGCATTCACCGTCAAGTTAATTAACGGTGAAAAGACAGCCGATACCCTTGTTGCGGATACGCCTGCCTTTGCAAAAGCTCCTGCTGCCTCACCGAATTTCTCTTCCTCCTGTTCCTGTCCGCCAAAGGCCTTCACTACGCGGATGGAGGATAAAAATTCCCTGGACACCGTATTTAATTTATCCAGACACTGTTGCAATTTACCGAACTTGGCATAACCAATCCTCATATTGGCACCAATCAGACAAAAGGATACGCACAAAATCACCAGCAACATGGGAATCTGCTGGGGCGTCTGCCATATAATCAGTCCGATTGCACCGATGCAGGTAATAGGCGCTTTCATCATAATACGCATGATACCATTGATGAAGTTCTGAATCTGCGTCACGTCATTGGTAATTCGTGTAATAATAGAGGCCGGTGCCAGCCTGTCAATATTTTCAAAAGAAAGGTCCAGCACCTTGTCATAAATATCACTTCGCATTTCCATACTGATTTGCTGGGAGGTTTTGGTTGCAAAAATATTTCTGGTCACCGCCCCCAGTGCACCCAATGCTGCAATCAAAAGCATGATTGCGCCATAACCCAAAATCTGGCTTACATCCTTTTCCTGCACACCGTTATCCACGATATAGGACATAAGCGTGGGCTGCAACAAATCTGCCAACGTCTCAATCCCAAGGAAAAACAGAGCGATAAAGAATGATTTCTTATGTTTTCGTATGTAATGAAAAATCAGTTTCATTTCCTTACTTGACCCTTTCATATTTTTCACTTATATCTAAATTTATTCCACTATAATATTTAAAAAAATCTTTGATATGGAGTATTTCCTGTGCAGATCCCCCCATACTCCTCTCAATGCTTTTGCCACTTACTAACTCACACACCAGCCGGCAGGTACATGCCTCCCCCGTTCTAAATACACTCAGCACATCGCTTACTTCCGGCGTCACTTGCAAAAAATAAAACTTCTCAATCTGTTTTATGGGAATCGCTATATCATAACAGATAAAGAACTCCTTTGTTACAACTAAATGCTTTTCTTTAAAAAGCAGGTCGTTTTGTATACTGAAATCCAGCTTTTCTTTAAAAAAAGTACAATATCCTTTAAAATATAGTTCTGTTTTTTCTAAGATTTCCTTTTCTCTATATTTACTCCAAACCTTTACCTGCACTACACTTGCCAATACACCGCAACTTATCCCCCAAAATAAAGGAACGTAGGCGTTTGTCCATCCCCTATATGGTATTAATATAATTAATATAAGCGGCAGAAAAAAAATCCTTGTCTGTATTCTCGTTTTAGAAGTGGATTGTATCATGAAATAGCCTATTTTGCTTAAGTTATAGCTTTTTTTCTGCTGAAGTTTTTCCATTTGCTTTTTTGTGTCATTATCACAGTATGTTGCATAATAAACTATACATAAGACCCCCAAAATAATTGCTAAGACTGACCATATCCCAATGACAAACCACGTTTGCATGGAAGAAAAATCTATCTCATCCTCATTAAGCAATGATGCCACAAAACCTATTATCAGCAGTGCTTCGCACACGCATACTAATACTATGAATCTGCGCTTCTTGTTCTCGTTCATTTTCCTTCTCCTCCTACAATGTTACTGCCGCAATATCTTTTTATGTACCTTCTGTAACAAACATGCTGCCGGCAAGGCTAACACTACCACCACCGCTACAAACAATGCCACGTTCTTAATATAATACACACTTGGTCTCATATCCAGGAAAGAATACCCGAACAATTCTACGAAAAGTCCGTGTATCAGATAAAATTCCAGCGTAATCGTACCCATGAATTGCAGTACTTTGTTTCCTATCCGTATCTTCATATTCAGCAGGAACACCAGGAATACAAAGGCACAGGAAGCTCCCATCTGGGAAAGCAGGCACACCCATCTGCGCCATACCTTGTCCTTCGCCCCCCAATCTTCTCCGTAATAGGAGAAGGTGGCCTGTGTATATTCGGAGAAAGGATAAAAGAATGCCAGTCCCACAACTGCCAGAATCAGATATACTATATAGTATTTTTTCACATGAGGAACAATACTCTTTTCAAAGCGTGCAAAGAGAAGTCCAATACTGAATAAATGTACGGAATTGTACCACCATTCGCCCCTCATCCAGAAGTCATTATGGTCCACATTGGTACCGATTATGGTATAAATAAGTACCATCAGACAGGTAACCGCCAACGCAATACCATCCTTCTTAATAAACTTAAATGCCAGGTAAAAGCCCAGATAGAATATAGGCAGTGCTATAACAAACCACGCATTAGGATTACACAGCTGAGCCCCCGACAAATAATAAAAAATTTGTTTACCACTCATTTTTTCACCCATCAGAAGGCGCACTGCAAAAAAGATAACCGCAGTGGAATAATACGCCAATACCAAAAGCAGCGCACGCTTTTTTAAAAAGCCCTGTAAATAATTCTCCTTTTCTTTATAACTCTTATATAGTCCATAGCCGGAACAGAACAGAAATACACCCACGAAGAAATAACCGATGGGCACAAAGAAATCCAGACCATGTACGATATACCTGGGCGGATTCCAGGGTGCGCAGGTCTTCTGGGCCGCATGATGGAGCATAATGCAGATGGCAAAAAAGCCCTGCAACGCCTTTGTCTGAGACAGCGTCATAAACTCCCCGTTCCAGTCTTTCGGTCTGCTTACCTTTGCTCCCCAAAATAAGATGAGTAATAATAAAATGTATATAATATAAACTAATTTATCCATGTGTTTTCTTTCCTCACTCTTTATATCCGTAATATCTTATTTTATCACAATTTATCTGACTCTGAAATAAAAAGTATATTATAAAAAGGCCGAACACGTTATATTTATACCTATAGCGTATCCGACCTTTATTATTTTTTATCCTTTATTGTTCTTTATTGGTACATCCTTAAAAAAGTACCTGCGCTGCATCCTCTGCACTTGCAAAGGGTCCGGGAATACCCTCCAGACCACGATGGTTTCCAAAGTAGTCCGCGTTAAACTGAATGGGCGTAGCATCCGGATTCTCAAACTTCTGCTCCGGCTCAAATGCTTCGCCAAGTATATCTGTGTGGATCATTCTGTCCTTAAATCCTCCTATGAAATCATAAACATTGGTATCAAGATAATACTTGCCGTCCTTTTCCACCAGTTCCACTCT
>JAZODQ010000124.1:0-7370 GCA_045597105.1 Acetatifactor sp. | reverse complement strand
GATGCAAAGGGTATGGCTGCAATCGCAGATATTCCTTCCAGAGAGGTACTTATTTCCAGATTACTGGGCAGCATGAAGAGCCCTATCACCAATTTCGCACGCGTTATGAATCAGCTTGCAGAAAAAGGTGGCGCTGCAGCTTGTGCAGCAGCTGCTCCCGCTGAAGCAGAGTAATATTCAGCAAAGATACTATATTAAAATAAAATTTATTTAAATGGAGGAAATTAAAATGGCTAAGTTAACAGCTCAGGAATTAATTGATGCTATCAAAGAGTTATCTGTATTAGAATTAAATGATTTAGTAAAAGCTTGTGAAGAGGAGTTCGGTGTATCTGCAGCAGCTGGCGTTGTTGTAGCAGCAGCTGGCCCTGCTGAAGCAGCAGAAGAGAAGACCGAGTTCGATGTAGAGTTAACCGAAGTTGGTGCTGAGAAGGTTAAGGTTATCAAGGTTGTTCGTGAAGCTACCGGTTTAGGTCTGAAGGAAGCTAAGGACGTAGTTGACGGCGCTCCTAAGGTTCTGAAGGAAGCTGCTTCTAAGGAAGAAGCTGAAGAGCTGAAGAAGAAACTTGAAGAAGTTGGCGCAAAGGTTACTTTAAAGTAATAGTCGTGATATTCGAGCGACAGCGAAAACGCAAAAATACGGACGGTGTTCATGCTTGCATGAAACACCGTCTTTATTTTTGCGTTTTCATTGGCGTGTGTAACACGCCTTCAGGAAAACAGATACGCCTGTGGCGTATCCGTTTTCTTGAAGTGTCGCTTGAATATCTAAGTGTCGCTTTATAATACGAGCACCGCTTGTATTATAAAGCGACACTTGGTTACAATCGAACTAAGATCTTTAAGAATTATTTAAGACGATTTAAAAAACACATAAAGCATATTTACGAAAAAACGGAAATATAGTAGAATCTCAATTGTCGAAAAAATATTTTACAGAAAGAGGGAAGTAATCATGAAAAAGTTTTTCTTTTTGATGGCATTGGTTGCCATTATGTCCTTGGGCTACAGTGAAAGTATTTTTGCTGTAAATAAGACACAAGGTGCCAATGACGGCATGCAGGTTGATGTGGTCACTACTTCGGACGCATATGCTGCAGGAGAGGCATTTGATGTAACAGTTATAGTGAACAATACCGGTGTGTACACCCTGGAAGATATTGGAGTTTCCATTGCTTTTCCGGAAGGACTCACCTGGCTTAACGAAGAGGAGATGGGAGTCTATGAACTGGCGGCTGGTGAGAGTAAGGAAATTGATTTAAAACTGCGTGCAAATAATAAGCCTATTTTAGATGTTTTTAATGATGCAGTTAATAGTAACGCAGAGGCGGATGGAAACAGGATGCCGATTATATTGGCAATCGCCTTCTTTGCAATTGTGCTCCTTGCAGTAGTTGTGCTGCTGGTAAAGAAAAAAGGAAAGGGCGGAACCGGGGCGATGATGTTTTTGTGTGCCGGTTTGGCACTGGCTGCTTTACAAGGGGATGAGGTATATGCGGCTTTGCAGAATAGAGTAAATATTCCCTTTGAATTGCAGATAGACAATAATACGGTTAATTGCAATGTGGATGTTACATATTCTTACGAACCCATCGCTCTGGAAACCGAAGTTACAGTAAATCAGGGTGATAAGATTCTTTTTGAAAATGATATTACGCTGCTGATGAAAATGATTGACAGAGTGGAACACGAATATTTTTGGGGAACCAGAATGGAATACACCGTGACGGTTGGAGAGGAAGAGTATTCTGAGATTTATTTCCTTGATGATAATGGCACCGTAGATTTGATGGCAGAGGCCTACAATCCTTATCCTGTGAAGTTTGGGGTCACAGAAACCGGAGAGGTTAAGGTGCAGATTATGAATCAGCCCGAGCTGCCTCCTGCACTTGAGCTTAGCGGCAATGCGGAGGATGTGTATGTTTCTGAAAACTATGAGTACATCGAGGGTGATAATTATATTATTTATCTGGACAAGAATGTAAAGGTAAAGGGTGACTTGGTTAAGAATCTGGAAATTGTTATGGCTGAGGTGGAAAATCAGACCGGCTATAAGTTTGATGTTCAGAATGAGTATACAGATATTATTTTGCACGGGATTAGAGAACTGTATTTCGAAGAAGGTGCCTTTGAAGGAATTGATCCTTATCACGAAAAGATAGCAATTTATGTTTCTCATCAGGGAGTATATTCAGGGATTAGCGGCACCAGATATATGGTGATTGATCCCACTGTGCTGGATTTTAACAGTAGTGATGCGGGAACGCTGGTGTATGACCTGTGCCAGGTAATCGCATACAGAAACGGTACTCAGCTGAGCACGAAGATGGACCGCGGATATGCACTTTTTATGGCTGAACGTGTAATGAATAATCTGGACGAATTTTCTATGAATTTCTACAGATATTATCGCAGTTACAATACACTGCGGGAAGCAATTCCGGCTTCAAAGGCAGAGGCATTGTACCTTGGAGAATATGATATTGTGAACTGCGAATCAGATTACGGATATCGTTTCATGCATTTCATTCATCAGGAGTATGGCGAAGATGTGTTCCATAACCTGCTGGCAATGGTGAGTGAAAGAAATGGCAATATCTATGATATTGTTAATAGTGAGTTAGAGCTTGAGTGTATCAAGGCAGTTACTTCCGAAGATGTATTCGAGAAGTTTGGTGAATGGCACGGAGCGAACCGCAATTATTTTGAGAATCCTTATAAGAGATAATATTGACTTCTTAACGGAATATTGCTAAACTACAAAAGTTATCTATTGTTGTCACGCCGGTTTCTTTTCCGGCGTGACAAATTTTCTAAATTTTCTAAAACATTTCAAAAATTTTCCTTGACCCTATTCCTTTCTTGTGATATTATGGATAGTGCACTATTATGCGGTGCTATGCTTATTTTTCGTGCAGAAAAGTAATATATATGGTTTGTTTGAGATATTACTGACACAAAATAGGCTCAAATCAGAAAGAACGGGGTGAAATGTCAATGGAAAAGAACAGAATACGTCCGATTGCCGATAACAAGGTTATGCGTATGAGTTATTCAAGACAAAAAGAAGTTTTAGAGATGCCCAACCTGATAGAAGTACAGAAGGACTCTTATCAGTGGTTTTTGGCCGAAGGCTTAAAAGAAGTTTTCGACGACATCTCTCCGATTGCTGACTATAGCGGCTCATTAAGTTTGGAATTTGTAGACTTTGAGCTTTGCACGGATGACGTTAAATATTCTATTGAAGAATGTAAGGAAAGAGACGCCACCTATGCAGCACCTTTAAAAGTAAAAGTACGTTTGTACAACAAGGAAAAGGAAGAAATCAGTGAGCATGAGATCTTCATGGGAGACCTTCCTCTGATGACCGAAACCGGTACATTCGTTATCAACGGTGCAGAGCGAGTAATCGTTAGCCAGTTGGTACGTTCTCCCGGTATCTACTATGCTATCGGCCACGATAAAGTGGGTAAGGAATTATTCTCCAGTACCGTAATTCCTAACCGTGGTGCCTGGTTAGAGTATGAAACTGACTCTAACGATGTTTTCTATGTACGTGTGGATAGAACCCGTAAGGTGCCTATCACAGTACTGATTCGTGCACTGGGTATTGGTACCAATGATGAAATTCGTGAAGTTTTCGGTGACGAACCGAAGATTGAAGCAAGCTTTAGCAAGGACACTGCTGAGAATTATCAGGAGGGTCTGTTAGAGTTATACAAAAAAATCCGTCCCGGTGAGCCTCTCAGCGTTGAAAGTGCAGAGAGTCTGATTAATGCTATGTTCTTCGACCCCCGGAGATATGATTTGGCTAAAGTCGGAAGATATAAATTCAATAAAAAATTAGCTTTCAGAAATCGTGTAAGACATCAGATTCTGGCAGCAGATGTTGTCAGTCCTGTGACCGGCGAGTTGCTGGCAAGCGCAGGTGATAAGATTACACCGGAACTGGCTGATATGATTCAGAATGCAGCAGTTCCCTGCATATATGTACAGACTGAGGAGAGAAACGTAAAGATTCTGTCCAATATGATGGTTGATATTACTAATTTCGTGGATTGCAATCCCAGAGAGCTTGGTATTACAGAGCTGGTTTACTATCCTGTATTGGCTAAGATTCTGGAGGAGTATGCAGAGGATCCCGAGGAATTGGCTGAGGCTATCAAAAAGAATGTATATGAATTAGTACCTAAGCATATTACCAAGGAAGACATTATCGCTTCCATTAACTATAATATGCATCTGGAGTATGGTCTGGGTAATGATGACGATATCGATCATCTGGGTAACAGACGTATCCGTGCGGTTGGTGAGCTGTTACAGAACCAGTATCGTATCGGTTTGTCCAGAATGGAAAGAGTAGTCAGAGAGCGTATGACTACACATGATACTGAGGAGATTTCTCCCCAGTCCCTGATAAATATTAAGCCCGTGACCGCAGCAGTGAAGGAGTTCTTCGGATCTTCCCAGCTGTCCCAGTTCATGGATCAGAACAACCCTCTGGGTGAGCTTACTCACAAGAGACGTTTGTCTGCACTGGGTCCCGGTGGTTTGTCCAGAGATCGTGCCGGATTCGAGGTTCGAGACGTACATTATTCTCACTACGGCAGAATGTGTCCTATCGAGACACCCGAAGGTCCTAACATCGGTCTGATCAACTCACTGGCAAGCTATGCAAGAATTAATGAATACGGTTTCGTAGAGGCACCTTATCGTAAGATTGACAAGAGCGATCCTATGAATCCCCGCGTTACCGAAGAAGTTGTATATATGACTGCTGACGAAGAGGATAATTACCATGTAGCTCAGGCGAACGAGGCGCTGGATGCAGAGGGTCATTTCGTCAGAAAGAGCGTATCCGGACGTTTCCGTGAAGAGACACAGGAATATCCTAAAACAGCATTCGAATACATGGACGTATCTCCTAAGATGGTATTCTCCGTGGCTACCGCGTTGATTCCTTTCCTGGAGAACGACGATGCGAACCGTGCGCTGATGGGTTCCAACATGCAGCGTCAGGCAGTGCCCCTTTTGACCACTCAGGCACCTGTAGTAGGTACAGGTATGGAGCCTAAGACTGCGGTTGACTCCGGCGTATGTGTAGTGGCAAAGAAGAACGGTACCATCGATTATGTGTCCTCTAATTTAATCAGAATGACTGCTGATGACGGAGAGAAGATTGAATATCGTCTGACCAAGTTCTCCAGAAGTAACCAGTCTAACTGTTACAACCAGAAGCCCATCGTATTTAAGGGTGACCGTGTTGCACAGGGACAGGTTATCGCAGACGGTCCTTCCACTTCCATGGGTGAGCTGGCACTGGGTAAGAACCCTCTGATCGGTTTCATGACCTGGGAGGGTTATAACTACGAGGATGCGGTATTATTAAGTGAAAAATTAGTGCAGGATGATGTATATACATCCGTTCATATTGAAGAGTATGAAGTAGAAGCACGTGATACCAAGCTGGGACCTGAAGAGATTACCCGTGATGTTCCCGGTGTAGGTGATGATGCACTGAAGGATCTGGATGACAGAGGTATTATCCGTATCGGTGCTGAGGTACGTGCAGGTGATATCTTGGTAGGTAAGGTTACTCCTAAGGGAGAAACTGAGCTGACCGCAGAAGAGAGACTGCTGCGTGCTATCTTCGGTGAGAAAGCAAGAGAAGTTAGAGATACTTCCCTGAAGGTTCCTCACGGTGAGTATGGTATCGTAGTTGATGCTAAGGTATTTACCAGAGAAAACAGCGATGAGCTGTCTCCCGGTGTAAATATGTGCGTTCGCATTTATATCGCACAGAAGAGAAAGATTTCCGTTGGTGACAAGATGGCTGGTCGTCACGGTAACAAGGGTGTTGTTTCCCGCGTATTACCTGTAGAAGATATGCCTTATCTGCCTAACGGCCGTCCTCTGGATATCGTATTGAATCCTCTGGGCGTACCTTCCCGTATGAACATTGGACAGGTACTTGAGATTCATTTGTCCCTGGCTGCAAAGGCTCTGGGCTTCAATGTGGCTACTCCTGTATTTGACGGTGCAAACGAGAAGGATATTATGGACACTCTTGACCTGGCAAACGATTATGTAAATCTTTCCTGGGAAGAGTTTGAAGCAAAGCATAAAGAAGAATTGTTACCTGAGGTTATGGAATACTTGTCTGAAAACAGAGACCACAGAGAACTGTGGAAGGGTGTGCCTATTTCCCGCGACGGTAAGGTTCGTCTGCGTGACGGTAGAACAGGTGAGTATTTTGACAGCCCTGTAACTATCGGACACATGCATTATTTGAAGCTGCACCACCTGGTAGACGATAAGATTCATGCACGTTCTACCGGTCCGTACTCCTTAGTTACCCAGCAGCCTCTGGGTGGTAAGGCACAGTTCGGTGGACAGCGTTTCGGAGAGATGGAAGTTTGGGCTCTCGAGGCGTATGGTGCTTCTTACACTCTGCAGGAGATTCTGACTGTGAAGTCCGATGATGTTGTAGGACGTGTTAAGACCTATGAAGCGATTATCAAGGGTGACAATATCCCTGATTCCGGTATCCCCGAGTCCTTCAAGGTATTGTTAAAAGAATTACAGGCACTTGGTCTGGATGTAAGAGTTCTTCGCGAGGATCAGACCGAAGTTGAGATTATGGAAACCATCGATTACGGCGATACCGATTATCGTCACGAGATGGAAGGTGATCGTAAGTATCAGGACGATTACGACAATAACTCTTTAGGCGCTATGGGTTATCAGGCACAGGAGTACGATGAGGAAAGTGGTGAATTCGTAACTTCTGAGGATATGGATGATTCCTATGATGAGTTTGAAGACAGTTATGATAGCGAAGACGAGGAATTCTAATTATAGAATAAAAGAAAGGGAGTGCCATTAATGTCAGAAACAAAGAATGAAACAACCTATCAGCCTATGACATTTGATGCCATCAAGATTGGTTTAGCTTCACCTGATAAAATCCATGAATGGAGCCACGGCGAAGTAACCAAGCCTGAAACCATCAACTACAGAACCTTAAAGCCTGAAAGAGAAGGTCTGTTCTGTGAAAAGATTTTCGGACCCAGTAAGGACTGGGAATGTCATTGTGGTAAATATAAGAAAATCAGACATAAAGGCGTTGTCTGCGACCGTTGTGGTGTTGAAGTTACCAAAGCAAGCGTTCGTAGAGAGCGTATGGGTCACATTGAGCTTGCAGCTCCCGTGTCCCATATCTGGTATTTTAAAGGAATCCCCAGCCGTATGGGACTGATTCTGGACATGTCACCCAAGGATCTGGAGAAGGTATTGTATTTTGCATCCTTCGTGGTATTGGATCCCGGAAAAACCGCATTTAATGTAAAAGATATCCTCTCTGATACAGA
>JAZODQ010000123.1:0-4645 GCA_045597105.1 Acetatifactor sp. | reverse complement strand
CAGCTGTGTTCCACGCACAATGGAATCGTCAATCAGAAGCAGGCTCTTGTCATGAATCAGATCATGTACCGGAATCAGCTTCATCTTGGCAATCAGATTTCTCTGTGTCTGAATGGTAGGCATAAAGGATCTGGGCCAGGTCGGTGTATATTTAATAAAGGGACGACCGAAGGGAATGCCGGAACGGTTTGCGTAACCGATGGCATGAGCAAGTCCCGAATCAGGTACACCTGCCACAATATCGGGATTCACATCATCACGATCTGCCAAAAGGGCACCACAGTCACAACGCATCTTTTCTACACTCACACCTTCATAGGAGGAGGTAGGATATCCGTAATATACCCAGAGGAAGGTACAAATCTTCATATCACTACCGGGCTGTACCAATGTATGAACTGCATCGGGAGTTACTACCACGATTTCACCCGGTCCTAACTCACGCTCTGCCACATAACCCAGATTCAGATAAGCAAAGCTTTCAAAGGATACACAACGTGCTCCTTCCTTTTTGCCGATGGCAACGGGTGTCCTACCCATTTTATCTCTGGCCGCATAAATACCTGCCTGAGTCATCACCAGCATGGTCATGGAGCCGTCTATCAACTCCTGTGCATACTGAATACCCTCAATCAGGTTGTCCTTCTGATTGATAATCGCTGCAACCAGCTCGGTAGGATTGATATCACCATTACTCATTTCATAGAACTGCAGATTCTTCTTGCCTGTCAGTTCCTTTAAGATAGTTTCCATATTGTTAATCTTACCCACTGTGGTAATCGCAAAGGTACCATGATGGGAACGTACTACTATGGGCTGGGGCTCATAATCAGAAATACAACCGATACCAAGCTGCCCCTTTAACTGACCGAAATCCTTATCAAACTTGGTACGAAAAGGAGAATTTTCGATGCTGTGAATCGCCTTTGCAAATCCTCTTTCCTGACTATAAACCGCCATACCGGCACGTCTGGTTCCCAGGTGTGAATGATAATCCGTACCAAAATACAAATCAAACACACAGTCCTCTCTTGAAGCTACGCCAAAAAATCCACCCATTATTCTTTCTCCTATCAACACTTTTCAGAGGACGCCCGGCAGAGAGCCTCTATAAACGCCTCTACTGCACGTGCGCAATTTCCTATTGTTATAAAAGCTTTTTAGCTATTACACACCTTGTAATTATAAAACACAGTTTTTCAGAAATCAACCAGACAAAAAAGGCACAATGCATTTTTATACATTGTGCCAAAAAGTTACACTTTAAGCGTTCATTTTTCCAATAAATTCCCTAACACGGGCATTATCCGTGGCAAAGATTTCATCCGGAGTACCCTCCTGAACGATAACCCCCTGCTCCATAAAGATAATACGGTCTGCAACCTCCCGTGCAAATTGCATCTCATGGGTAACGATAATCATGGTCATGTGTTCCTTTGCAAGCTCACGGATAACCTTAAGGACCTCTGCCGTAAGCTCCGGATCCAGTGCACTGGTGGGCTCATCAAAAAATAAAATCTTGGGTTGAAGGGCCAATGCTCTTGCGATGGATACTCTCTGCTGCTGTCCGCCGGACAACTGATAAGGATAATTCTCCGCCTTATCCTCCAGACCAAGCTGCGCAAGCAATTTTTTTGCACGCTCCTGCGCCTGCGCACGACTTACCTTGTCCACAGAAACAGGTGCATCCGTAATATTTTTCATCACGCTGTAGTGAGGAAAAAGATTGAAGTTCTGGAATACCAGACCAAAGCTCTTACGAACCTCCTTCAGCTCCTTCTTGGAAGCATATACACAGATGTTGTTACCTGCCTTATCCTGCTGCTGACTGCACGCAGTACGGCCCAGGTATTTCAGCTCGCCGCCATCCATCTTTTCAAGTAAGGTGGCACATCTGAGCAAAGTAGACTTACCGGAACCGGAGGGACCGATAATTGCTACCACTTCACCTTCCCGTACCTGCAGGGATATATCCTCCAGTACATGGGTACCATCAAAGGACTTTTTCACATGATTCATTTCTAATAATATCTCTTGTCTATCCATAACCAAACTCTCCGAATCCAATCTCTGTGATACGCTTTAACGGTAGTACGCAAATCTCTTTTCCAGATACTCCATTACAGTTGCTACAAGCAGATTGAAAACATAATAGAATGCACCTGCCACCATTAAGGGTAACACGCTGGTAGAACCGGCACTAATTTCCTGGGCAATGGTAAACATCTCCGCTACGGAAATTGTAAATGCCATGGAAGTATCCTTTACCAGAGTAATGGTTTCATTGGTAATGGAAGGAAGAACTCTCTTGACTACCTGGGGCAATATAATTTTAAAGAAGGTTTGTGCCTTGGAATAACCTAAAATTTCAGCTGCCTCATACTGTCCTATGGGCATGGACTCTATACCGGAACGATAAATCTCTGCAAAATATGCCGCATAATTAATTACAAATGCCAGTATAACTGCCGGAAAACGATATCCTCTGCCCAGCTGTAATTCAAAAATATAAAAAGGTGCAAAATATACAATGATAATCTGCAGCATCAGAGGAGTTCCTCTCATGATGGATATGTATGCTTTTGCTATCAGCTTAATCACAGGATTCTTTGACATTCTGCCAAATGCTACAATCAGACCAAGGGGCAGTGAAAACAACAGCGTCAATGCAAAAATCTCTACTGTCAGTACAAATCCTTCCGCCAATTGGGTAATCAAAGATAGTAAGTTCATAAAAATGAATGCCTTTCTAATTATTTACCAACACAAATGCTGTCAGTCAGACCCCATTCTTCTGCAATTTTTGCAAAAGTGCCGTCTGCAACCATCTCGTCGATTGTCTTCTGCACCTGATCACGAAGCTCAGTATTGCCAAGCAGGAAGCCAACACCATACTGTTCTACTGCCAACAGGTTTGCATCTCCTTCCAGCATTACAAATGCACCTGCTTCACGCTTCTCAATCTGGAACTGTGCCACACCGATATCGATAGCTACCGCATCTACTGCGCCCTGCTCCAGATCCATGAATGCAGTATTGTAATCTGCATATTCGATTAAATCTTCAAAAGAATCTCTTAAAGCAATATTCTCGGGAATTTCCTCATCATTCAATGCAGTAAGTGCTGCAGAAGCCTTCTGTACAGCTACAACCTTGCCTGCCAGATCAGCCTTATTGCTGATACCCGCATCACTTGCTACTACAAATACCTGGCTATTATCAACATAGGGCTCAGACCAGGTGTACAAATCCTCACGGCCGTTCATGGTGAAACCGTTCCAGATACAGTCAATGGACTTAGAGGACAGCTCCATATCCTTTGAATTCCAATCGATGGGCTGCTTTACAAGCGTCCAGCCGTTTCTGTCACATACTTCCTGTGCCAGATCCAGGTCAAATCCTACATACTCACCGGTTGCCTCATCACGATATCCGTAAGGAGGAAACTCTGCGTCAAAACCTACCGTAAAGGTATTCTCTTCCTTTGCACCACAACCTGCCAGCATACCAAGTGCCATAACCAGGGACAGTGCCACTGCTACTATTTTTTTCATAAAAACCTCTTTCCGTGCTTCGCACTATTTGTTTAACAAAGCATACCGCACATCCATACACAAAATTAATACTTTTGTATGATAACGTGCTAATATGCTAATCCACAAGTATACATCATGGTAACACGCATGTCGAAAAAAGTCAACCAAGCATGTCCGGAGCAACTACTTACTAATCCTCCGACTTATCGTAAACATCCACCATATCCATGATCTCCTGCGCATATGCAGGATACGCATCCACTATGGCCAGCACTTCCTTGCGGGCAGTATCTGCTACACTTGTATTATATTCCAGCTGCTTGCGCAAAGCCTGACGTTTTTCAATCAAATCGTGCCTGTTTTCCACCATTTCCTTTTTATCCAGAATACTCTCCGGTCTGCCTACAAAACGATAGGGATCCGTAATGCGGAAATTGGTCAACTGCTGTATCATCTGATGCTGATAATACTCAATTTTGGCCTCAGCCTCAGCGTACTGCTTACGTTCTTCCTTTTCCTGCAAATACTGTTTCCAGCGTTTTTCCAGCTGCTCTCCGCCGGAAGTATGGTGCTTAAGGCACAAATATTCCAGCAAATTGGTATTGTTCACATAACGTATTTTTACTTTGTTTTGTAATTGTATCAGCCTGTTAATGCCATTTTCCACACGCTTACGCTCCCGATCCGCATCCAGATATTTCACGCAAACTACAGTAAGTGCAATGGCTGCAGCCGCCACGGTCAGGAAGTATCCCAGATAAGTATCCATTTCAAACCCGAATTGCAATATGAGCAACATCACTACACAGATGCCCAAGGCAGTCAGAAATATAATTGCCAGATTCCTCAAATTTGCCAAAATATCATACAATTCTTCTCTTCGATATGCATAAGCATGACGTTCTGCATTCAGACGCTGCAAATCCTGCTTGATCAGCTGGGCGTACTTCTCCGCCTCTTTTATTTTGCTGATGCCTTCCTCCACGGAGTCCTCACGACTTTTCATCTCCTGGTAATCACCATCGGACATATAATTCTTTCTCTCCCGGAAATCAGCCCGTTCTTTTTCCAGGGCCACCAGGCGGTTTGCAACTCTTTCCAGCTCTTCT
>JAZODQ010000122.1:0-15554 GCA_045597105.1 Acetatifactor sp. | reverse complement strand
GCACCCTCTGCCAGTACCTGTTGTCCGGCACCATCCGTGGACATAAATTTCAGGCAGGGGTTGTTTCCGGCAGTCTGGTAATAGATATAGTCGTTGCCTACATTGTAGAAATCCACCCACTCATCTGTAAGAATTTGTATGGTGTTTTGGGAGATGCTGTATTTATTCAGACTATAATTGTTATCAGCATCGATATAGTAAATAAAATCTCCCTTTTTATCAGGGAACCAGATGTTGCCGGACAGCACCTTGGAAGCAGCATCCGTAGTAGTATTCAGACTGCTTAGGAAATGCTCCTTGGGGTCCGTATAGTAAATGATACCGTTTTCTGCAGAAGCGGGCAGGATATATTCTGTAGTCAGTTCCAGTTCATTGGAACCATTGGGATCCATTTTCAGAAAAGCATTTTCACCTTTCTCCGTAAGCATTATATAAAGAGAATTATCCACCAGCTGTGCACCAAGAATAACACCTGTTTTCAGTGCGGTTGAGTTGTTTCCGTCCAAGCCACAACGGTTTAGGGAATTGGGGGCACCCACTGTGGTAAACACGTTATCTGAGGCATGGGTAGAACCGGTTTGGAAAAAATAGAGGCATTTGCCACCGATTAATATATTTTGTACGGGCACATTTCGTAACTTCTGAATGTTATCTTCCGCTATATCCATGGAGTACAGTGTTCCGTGGTCATAGGGATTGGAAAAGTATACTATGCCATCCTGTTCGCAAAACAGGCCGGAATTATACAGATTGCCGGCAGTATTGCCCACTGTACCCGCGGGGTTAGGTTGCACGCGTCCGTTGAGAAAGAGAACCACACCTATCAGTATCAGGGTAATCAGTATGAGAATTGAGATTATTATGGCGGGAAACTTTCTTTTTTTCATTAGTCGGGCTCCTTGTCTGTTTTATCGAAAATATTGAATTTATATACAGTATACAATGCTTCGGGCTTGCTATCAAGCCGGATTTGGAGTAAGATGAAAAGATAATACAGAAACAAACCGAAGGAGATTGTAGGAATGGATTTGCTGGAATTACGTGATAAAATAGATGGGATTGATGCAAATATTGTCAACCTGTATGAGGAGAGAATGGATATCTGCAAGCAGGTGGCAGAATATAAAATTGCAAATGGTAAGCGTGTACTGGATAAGCAGCGTGAGATGGAAAAGATTGCAAAGGTAAAGAGTCTGACCCACAATGAATTCAACTGCCATGGTGTGGAGGAACTTTTCGAGCAGATTATGTCCATGAGCCGTAAGCTTCAGTATCAGCTGCTGGCTGAGAACGGATGCCTTGGTAAGCTTCCTTTTATTGGAGTGGATGAACTGGATACCAGACAGGCAAGAGTGGTATTTCAGGGAGCGGAAGGCGCCTATTCCCAAGCTGCCATGAACCGCTTTTTCGGAGATAAAATCAACAGCTATCATGTAGACAGCTTTCGTGATGCCATGAGCGCACTGGATGAGGGTTCTGCAGACTTTGCCGTACTTCCCATTGAGAATTCCACCGCAGGTATTGTAAATGAAATCTATGATTTGCTGGTTGAATTTGAAAATTATATTGTAGGGGAGCAAATTATCAAAATAGAGCATTGCCTGCTGGGAGTGCCAGGTACGAAAATTGCGGATATCAAGACGGTATATTCCCATCCCCAGTCTCTGATGCAGAGTGCTAAGTATCTGAATAACCATGACTGGCAGCAAATCAGCATGCAGAACAATGCTTTTGCAGCCAAGAAGGTGGCAGATGAGCAGAATAAGACCCAGGCGGCTATTGCAAGTGAATATGCTGCAGAGGTTTATGGTCTGGAAGTGCTGGAAAAGGGCGTGAACCAGTCCCAGTCCAATTCCACCCGTTTTATCATTGTGACCAACCAGAAGGTGTTCCGTAAGGATGCACAGAAGGTAAGCATTTGCTTTGAAGTGCCCCATGAGAGCGGTTCTTTGTATCATATGCTTTCACATTTTATCTACAACAATCTGAACATGACGAAGATTGAGAGCCGTCCCATTGAAGAGAGAAACTGGGAGTATCGCTTCTTTGTGGATTTTGAGGGCAATCTGGCTGATAGTGCGGTAAAGAATGCGTTACGTGGACTGCGGGAAGAGACCAAGAGTATGAAGATACTGGGAAATTATTAAAATAAAGGATTACATATTATGAGAGAACAGGAATTAATCGTATATAGAAATTTTGGGGATGGACAGCTGCTTTATGACATGTCCTTTCTAATGGAACAGTATGATAATGATGCTTATCATTTAGAGGATAAGAGGAATTTATTTTACAGATGTATTCATGGTTTGATTGAGTTAGCCGGAGTCTATGGATTTCATGGAAATCTCTGGCACTGTTATCTGACAAATCTGCTGGTAAATAACGAAAACAGCTACAGCAAGGGTTGCGAAATCCGCGGTGAGATAGAAGGAAGTATCAATGTGGCAGCGCTACATGACATTATGATATTCAAGGAATTCTATGATTTTGATTTTGGGCCGGTGATGGATGCGTTACAGGTGCCGGAGTATGCCATGACAGAAAGTTACGAGAGCAGCAGCATGGAAAGTAAGGTGTACAATACCCGCATCTGCAGTCGTATTTGTGAGCTGGCAGAGCGTTTTTGCAGTGCCCGGACACCGGAGGAGATGAAGTCCATGCTTACGGACTTTTATAAGGAATATGGTGTGGGTAAGTTCGGTCTGCACAAGTCCTTCCGTATCGCGCGTGATGAGAATGGTGTGCAGGTGGTGCCTATTTTGAATATTGCCCATGTGAAGTTCGATGATTTAGTGGGCTATGATTTACAGAAAAAGAAACTGACGGATAATACAGATGCCTTTGTCGAAGGCAAAAAGGCCAATAACTGTCTGCTTTTCGGAGATGCGGGAACCGGTAAGTCCTCCTGTATCAAGGCAGTAGCCAATGCATATTATGACAAGGGTCTTCGTATCATAGAGGTATACAAGCATCAGTTCCAGGATTTGAACGAGGTGATTGCCCAGATTAAGCACCGCAATTACAAATTTATTATCTACATGGATGATTTAAGCTTTGAGGAGTTTGAAACAGAGTACAAGTATCTGAAGGCAGTGATAGAGGGTGGTTTGGAGAAGAAACCGGAGAACATTCTGATATATGCCACCTCCAACAGACGTCATTTGATTCGTGAGAATTTCAGTGACAAGGAGGAAATCAGAGAAGACATGCATACAGGTGATACCGTGCAGGAGAAACTGTCCCTGGTATATCGATTTGGTGTAACGATCTATTTCGGATCACCCAATAAAAAGGAATTCCAGAATATTGTGCGCAGACTGGCAGAGGAGCAGGGCGTACATATGGAAGAAGAACAGCTGTTATTAGAAGCAAATAAGTGGGAATTAAGCCACGGTGGTTTGTCCGGCAGAACAGCCCAGCAATTCATAGATTACCTTTTGGGGCAGCAATAGTACGGAAACGGCAGCAGAGCCGGGCTGAGAGGTACCGGAACGGAGGACAAAGAGTATGAAAACTTTTGCAGCAGTGGACATCGGCAGTTTTGAATCTGCCATGAAAATATATGAAATATCCGCCAAAAACGGTATGAGAGAAATAGATTGTATCAAGCGCAGATTGGATTTGGGCAGTGATACCTATGCCAAGGGCAAAATCAGCAGGGAAAAAATGGATGATTTGTGCCGTACCCTTAAGGAATTTTCGGATATTATGAAGTCTTATAAGGTAGAGGCATATCAGGCTTACGGTACCAGTGCTATTCGTGAAATGCAGAATTCCACCATCGTTTTGGACCAGATTGAGCAGCGTACCGGTATGAAGTTAAGTGTACTGAGTAACTCCGAACAACGTTTTCTGGATTATAAATCAATTGCTTCCAAGGGAGAGGCATTCCACAAAATTATAGAAGATAAAACTGCAGTACTGGATATCGGCGGCGGCAGTATCCAGCTGTCCAGATTTGACAATGATACCTTGGTATCCACCCAGAATCTGAGACTTGGAGTGCTTCGTATACAGGAATATCTGAATCATGTGCATCCCAAGAGCTATCAGTATGAAAGTCTGGTGGAAGAAGTGGCCATGGCACAACTTTCCGCATATAAAAAGATTTATTTGAAGGATAAAGAGGTCAGGAACATCATTGTTATGGATGATTATCTGGCGCCTTGGGTAGTGAAAGTAGCGAAGCAGGCGGAACGCTCCGAGAAATCAGGTATTTCTGCAGATTCTACCATGACACCGGCAGCCCTTGAGGAATTACTGGAGAATCTGCGTGCCCATCAGATTACCGAGCTGGCTCAGCGGATGGATATTCCGGAGGAGAAGGTGACGCTGGTATTTATCAGTGCCATATTGATACAGAGAATTGCCAAAATGATGGGAGCAGAGCGTATCTGGTTCCCGGGTGTAACACTCTGTGACGGTATAGCCTATGAGTATGCGCAGGAGCACAAACTGTTAAAAAATGAGCATGATTTTGAGCAGGATATTATTGCCTGCGCATTAAATATCAGTAAAAGATATATGGGTAGCAGGAAACGGGCGGAAACCCTGGACCATATTACAACCACCATATTTGACAGTATGAAAAAGTTGCATGGTATGGGAAAAAGAGAGAGATTATATCTGCGTATTGCTGCAATTTTGCATGATTGCGGTAAGTTTATCAGCTTAACCAATATCGGAGAAACCTCTTATAATATCATTATGGCTACGGAAATGATTGGTTTATCCCATGCAGAGCGTGAGATGGTGGCAAGCATCGTCAGATTTAACCATAGCAATTTCATATATCGTGGGCAGCAGGGAAGTGAGAATCAGACTGTAAACAGAAGCAGCGCGGAACTTGATAAAGGCAGCTACCTGACGGTTGCAAAATTAACTGCTATTTTGCGACTGGCAAATAGCCTGGACAGAAGTCACAAGCAGAAGCTGAAAGGTCTGAAGGCCATGTTGAAGGAAGATGTATTGGTGTTGACTACGGATACTATGGAAGATGTGACTTTGGAACGCCGTTATTTTGAGGCAGGTGCTGAGTTCTTCCGGGAAGTATTCGGTGTGGAGCCTTTATTGAAACAAAAGAAAAACATTTAACTGCAGTATATGTAGCTTGAATGATATATTAGGAAAGGATAAATAACAGATGGCAGAACAGAAATATTATTTACCTGAATATTACACAAACAGAGAACTAAGCTGGCTTCTGTTTGATTATAGAGTGCTTGGTGAAGCCAGGGACAAGAGCATACCTTTATTTGAACGATTGAAATTTTTGAGTATTACTTCTTCCAATCTGGATGAATTTTTCATGGTCAGAATTGCTTCGTTGAAGGATATGATTAATGCGAAATGTGAAAAGCCCGATATCGCAGGTATGACGCCTACTCAGCAGTTAGAAAAGCTGGCTGAGGAAATTCACAAGCTGGTGGAGATGCAATATTCTACATATAATAAGGCTCTGCGTCCCCAGTTAGAGACAAATGGTTTGAAAATAGTGGCGCATCATGAGGATTTGAACGCGCAGGAGGCTGCATACGTGGATAAATATTTTGAGGAAAATGTATATCCCGTACTGACGCCTATGGCAGTGGACTCTTCCAGACCCTTTCCGCTGATTCGTAATAAGTCTCTGAATATCGGTGCTTTGCTGAAAAAGAAGGATGGCGGTGAACTGGAATTTGCTACCGTACAGGTGCCCAGTGTACTTGCAAGAATCGTAGTTATTCCCGATGAGGGAGAGACAGTTAAGATTATCTTATTGGAAGAAATCATTGAGCGCAATATGCCTAAGCTGTTTCTGAATTATGATATAGAGTGTGCGCATCCTTACAGAATTATGCGTAATGCGGACTTTACCATTGATGAGGACGAGGCAGAGGATTTGCTCAAGGAAATCGAACACCAGATTAAGAAACGTCAGTGGGGCGAGGCCATCCGTTTGGAGGTAGAGTCCGGTATGAACAAGCGACTGCTTAAGATACTGAAAAAGGAGTTGCAGCTGGATGTTCGTAATATATATGAGATCGACGGACCTTTGGATTTGACTGTGCTGATGAAGGTTTACGGTATTCCCGGATTTGATCATCTGAAAGCACCGAAATTCAGTCCTCAGCCGGTGCCCGAGCTTCCAGAAGGGTGTGATATTTTTGAGGAAATCCGTAAGGGTGATATTCTGCTGCATCATCCCTATCAGACCTTTGAGCCTGTGGTGAATTTCATTCGTCAGGCAGCAAAGGATCCGGATGTATTGGCAATCAAGCAGACCCTTTATCGTGTCAGCGGTAATTCGCCTATTATTGCAGCCCTTGCCCAGGCAGCGGAGAATGGTAAGCAGGTCACGGTACTTGTAGAATTGAAGGCGCGTTTCGATGAAGAAAATAATATCGTATGGGCGAAAAAACTGGAAAAAGCAGGCTGCCACGTTATTTACGGTTTGGTTGGATTAAAGACACATAGTAAAATAACACTTGTTGTTCGTAAGGAAGAAGATGGTATCCGCAGATATATTCATTTGGGAACCGGTAACTATAACGATGCAACGGCAAAGCTTTACACAGACATAGGTTTGCTTACCTGTGCGGAGAGCATAGGTGAGGATGCAACTGCTGTGTTTAACATGTTATCCGGCTATTCAGAGCCTCTGTTCTGGAATAAGCTGGCTGTGGCACCTCTTTGGCTGAAAAACAAATTCCTCTATTTGATTGAACGGGAAACCAAATATGCAAAAGAGGGTAAAAAGGCGCGAATTATCGCAAAAATGAATTCTCTGTGTGACAAGGATGTAATTGCCGCACTTTATGAGGCAAGCGCTGCCGGTGTGCAGATAGACTTGATTGTACGCGGTATCTGCTGTCTGAAGGTGGGCATCCCCGGTATCAGCGAAAATATCCATGTGCGTTCCATTGTAGGTAATTTCCTGGAGCATAGCCGTATTTTTTACTTTGAGAACAATGAGCATTGGGAGATTTACTGCGGAAGCGCAGACTGGATGCCCAGAAATTTGGAACGAAGAGTAGAAATCCTGTTCCCTGTAGAGGGTGAAAAGCAGAAGGCAGAGTTACTTCGCATATTACAGAGTCAGCTTAGAGATAATGTAAAGGCATCTTTGCTACAGGCGGATGGTACTTATGAAAAGCAGGATAGAAGAGGGCGAGTCTCCCATAACTCCCAGGATGCATTCTGTAGGGATGCGGTGGAAGCTGCCAAGGAGGCGGCTTTCCAGGCATTGCCTGACAGCCGTACCTTTATTCCCAGAACCTCCCAGGAGTAGAAGGGGCTTTTTGATAAATATATTTGGAAAGTTGCGACTTCCGGGACTTGGCGTTTATATCCTACACGGACACGTTTTCACTCCGTGAAAAAGCGTTACGTTACTAAGTTCGTGCAGCACATCTTTGATACGGAGGGTATCAAAGATGCACTGCAGACCTCACTAAGTAACGACGTTTTTCAAGGGTCCTTTGTAGGACATAGGCGGTTATCTCCTACGTTGATACCGAAATATATATATCTTAAACTTAGAATAAATATATGTTGATAGAGTAAAAATTGTGAGGTAAAGTTAGACGATGAAAATAATTTTGGCATCAGCCTCTCCGAGAAGGAGGGAGCTTCTTGCGCAGATAGGTTTGAAGTTTGAAGTGATTACTGCGGATGTGGAGGAGCGGACGGAAAGCACGCAGCCCGGGAAGGTTGTAGAGGAATTGTCAGGCATAAAGGCAAAGGCGGTAATGGATACGTTGACCGATGTGCAGGAGGACATTTTGGTCATTGGTGCAGATACAATTGTAGCCTGTGATGATCGGATTCTGGGAAAACCTGGCAGCGAAGAGGGCGCCTGTGAGATGTTGCGACTTTTGCAGGGCAGGGAACATCAGGTGTATACCGGTGTGACACTTTTGTACCGCAGCGCCGCAGATGGCAGTGTAGAACAGAAACAGTTTCACGAAGAAACAGATGTTATTTTTTATCCTATGTCTGAGGATGAAATTACAGCTTATGTGGAGACGAAGGATCCTCTCGACAAAGCCGGCAGCTATGGTATTCAGGGACTTTGTGCCAGATATATCAGTGGTATCCGGGGGGATTATAACAATGTGGTAGGCCTTCCCATAGGAAGACTCTATCAAGAAATGAAAGGTTATTTATAAATATGAAAAAGGCAGTGATTTTTGACTTGGACGGTACCTTGTCCGATTCCATTGCAAGCATTAAATACAGTTGCGACAAAGCATTGGAGCCACTGGGATTTGGCCCCTTTGAGGTGGCACAGTACAAATATTTCGTAGGAGACGGTGCGGCAAATCTGGTAAAAAGGGCTTTGCAGGCAGGAGGAGACCGGGAGACGGTGCATTTTGAGGAAGCCTTTGCCCGTTACAAGGAAATCTTTGCAGTACACTGTATGGATGGTGTAAAACCTTATGACGGTATCATTGAGTTGCTGGCGGCATTAAAGGAGCAGGATGTGCGTATTGCGGTACTTTCCAATAAGCCTCATGAGGAGACTGTTCGGGTAATAGAAACCCTTTTTGGGGAGAAGTATTTTGACGCAATCCACGGACAAAAGGAAAATGTGGCGATTAAGCCCAGTCCTGAGGGTGTCTACCACATTTTAGCGGAAATGAATCTGACTGCGAATGATATTCTTTATGTGGGAGATACTTGTACTGATATGCAGACCGGCAAGGGTGCCGGAGCTTTTACAGTGGGCTGTTTGTGGGGATTTCGGGATCGCGAAGAACTGGAAGCAAATCATGCGGATGCGATTATAGAAAATCCGTTACAATTACTTGACTATATAGAGTAATCATATTATATTGAAATCGTAGAGAAACCAATAAAGGAGGTCTGGCGTATGCACGAATTTGATGATGCGGTACTGGAATGTTTTTTAGATAATCAGCTGCAGTTGTTTCCTGAAAAGGTTGCTGAGACTTTAGAGGAAGCAGAAGACTTTTTGGAAGAATGTATGGCAGTGGTTGTGGATTCCGTAGACGAAGTAATCGAATTTTTCGAGGATGAAGGCATCGATATGGACGGCGCTGTAGGTGATGATATACTGGAAGCCGCAGAAGTGTTCGACATAGGCGATGGCAGATACCTGATTGTGGAAGGCTGATCTGTTAATAAAAGGGGCATATAGCTCCTGTATAAGGAAGTAAGTTAGTAAAGGCAGTTACCCGGGTGGGTAGCTGCCTTTATTTTTGCACCGAATAGTGATTAGGAGTGCTGGGAATTATTTTCAGTTTCTCGAATAATTTGTCGTTTATGCCAAGGATTGTACTTGATATCAAGGAAAAAGTCTCTACTTTTTTCATAACGTAAGGATAACTCTTCACTGTAACCCGTAATCATCCAAGGATACATTTTTCCTAGGTGAACAAGTAATATACGTATCTGGTCCGTGTTTTGGAAAAATACTTTTATTTGTTTCCCGTTAACAAGTTTTAGAATAAGATTTTGTTCTGTAAACAAAGTAACTAATTCATAGTATTTATGCGAAACACTGTTTCGATATGCCCATACTAGTTTAGAGGCTTCGCATAATTGGGCGTGACAGCCACTTAGGACGCATATATAGTCATGGTTGAAATACACACCATAAAGAGGTTTGGTATTGTTTAAGAAATCCATTACCTTTTCCTTGGCAACAGCAGGATCATGTGATTTATTGATGCAAGTTCGGATACTCTTGGTATATCTGCCGGTTAATAATGACAGCAGGACAAATAGTGCACACAAGTAAAAGCAACCTGCAACTGCACAGCAAATGCCCAAATATGTTGAAGAGTTTTCGTTGGAATCTACAACAATACAGTAGGGTAGATACATCTGACGCTGAGATTCAGTCAATGGAGTGTCACTGAAACAAGAATCGTAAAATTCAAGATATTCTCCCGACATTTTCTGGATTTCACCCGTGAAATGGTATGCATATTCGTTTAGGTCTGCTTCTTCAAGCACGTCATCGAAATAGTCCCATGATGCATGCATCAATTGTTCGATACGGTTAATTTCTATTCGATCAACGCGAAGAGCCATAAAGTGGTGGTCTTTATAGTCTATGATATAGTATTTGGCATCAACAAGTCCGTATTTGGTATCTTCGCAAAATGCGTCAAAAACAAAATCGATGGTGCCTGTCACATAAGTGCCGGATAAATCTTGGGATATATCCAGGTCTTCATAGCGAACCGGCTCGCGAAAAAAATTTTTCCATTTAGGGAAAGTGATAACCGGAATAGTAGTTCCTAACAACAGAAAAACTATGATATATCTGATACAACGTCTTGTTATTTCCTTTTTTAGTTCTTTCAATGCGATGATTCTCCCTTGTATAAATACTTAATATTTTGCAGTATCTCATAAGTTATATACAGTTTACCATACCCTACAGCCAAATCAAGTCCCGGCTTATTATCGCCGTGAAAATCCGAGCCTCCGCTGATAAGCAGGTCGTATTTGTCTGCTAATTTACGCATCTGACGTTCCTCAGCAGGAGAGTAGGTGCTATAAATAGCTTCTATGCCTGCGAGACCGGCAGCTTTCAGTTTTATCACCAGTTCCTCTAATCTGGCATCACTCATATGGTACAAAATCGGGTGTGCCAGTATGGGGATGCCGCCTGCCGCAAGTATCAGCTCTACGGCCTGCTCCGGTGTCACTTTTTCTCTGGGGATAAAGTGCGGGGAATGGTCACCAATATATCGCTCGAAGGCTTCATTCATGCTTTTAATATAACCGTGATTCAACATATATTTGGCATAGTGTGCTCTGGTTATGACCGCACCGGGAAATGCTTCCTGCAGCTTGGTATATGTGATATCCATGCCAATACTTTGCAGGCTTTCACACATCTTTTCGTTACGCATATCCCGGGACTCCACGAATTCTTTCAAATGCTTTTCAAAAGCCGGATAGTGGATGTCAATGTACAGTCCTACGATATGCACATCCTTACCCTGATACTCGGTGGAAAATTCAATCCCCGGTATCACCTCAGGAACCTTTTTTGCTTCCCCGACACTGATTGCAGCAGCCTGTAAGCGCAGCATATTTGCATATTCCATGGCTTCTTCCACACCGCCTACACTGTCATGATCAGTGAGTGCAAAAGCGCTTAGGCCCTTCTCTATGGCATAATCCACCAGCTCCTTAGGCGAGTATGTTCCATCCGATTTTGTTGAATGCACATGCAAATCCACAAATCTTGTATCTAACATCAAACCACCATCCTTTACAGAAAAAGCCCGCACAATGTGCAGGCTTTTGTATTAATCTTCATCAGTCTTATTTGCAGTAAACACCGTACGCTTTCTGGCCATTTCATCACTTGCCAGATATTCATCATAAGTAGTAATCTTATCAATCAGACTACCATTAGGAAGGATCTCCATGATACGGTTTGCAGTGGTCTGTACGAACTGGTGGTCATGGCAGGAGAATAATGCCACGCCGCCGAACTTAATCAGACCGTTATTCAGAGCGGTAATGGACTCCATATCCAAGTGGTTGGTAGGCTCATCAAAGATTAAGCAGTTCGCACCGCTGATCATCATCTTGGATAATAAGCAACGTACCTTCTCACCACCGGAGAGAACCTTTACTTTCTTTACACCGTCTTCGCCGGCAAAAAGCATACGTCCCAGGAAACCACGTACATAAGTTACGTCCTTAACGGGAGAGTAGCCGGTCAGCCAGTCTACGATGGTCAGATCATTGTCAAATTCTTCCGTATTATCCTTAGGGAAATAAGCCTGGGAAGTGGTAACACCCCATTTGTAGCTTCCCTCGTCGGGTTCCATCTCGCCTACCAGAATCTGGAAGAGAGTGGTTTTTGCAAGCTCATTGCTGCCTACGAAAGCAATCTTATCATCATGACCTACTACGAAAGAAATATCATCCAGTACCTTTTCGCCATTAATGGTTTTGGATAAATGTTCAACAGTCAATACTTCGTTACCGATTTCACGGTCAGGACGGAAGTCGATATAAGGATACTTACGGCTGGAAGGTTTGATTTCATCCAGCTCAATTTTCTCCAGTGCACGCTTACGGGAAGTTGCCTGCTTGGACTTGGAAGCATTTGCGGAGAAACGGGAGATGAACTCCTGTAATTCCTTAATCTTTTCTTCCTTCTTCTTATTTGCTTCCTTCATCTGCTTGATTAACAGCTGGCTGGACTCGTACCAGAAGTCATAGTTACCTGCGTACAGCTGAATCTTGCCATAGTCGATATCTGCAGTATGTGTACATACCTTATTTAAGAAGTAACGGTCGTGGGAAACCACGATTACGGTATTTTCGAAGTCAATCAGGAAGTCCTCCAGCCATGCAATAGCATCCAGATCCAAGTGGTTGGTAGGCTCGTCCAAAAGCAGGATGTCGGGATTACCGAACAGTGCCTTAGCCAGCAGTACCTTTACCTTAATATTACCATCCAGATCTCTCATGGTGGAGTAGTGGTACTCTGGATCGATGCCCAGACCGTTTAACAGCATGGCAGCATTGGATTCTGCCTCCCAGCCGTCCATTTCAGCGAACTCAGCTTCCAGTTCACTGGCACGGATACCGTCTTCGTCGGTGAAATCCTCTTTGGCATAAATCGCATCCTTTTCCTTCATGATCTGATACAGACGCTCGTTACCCATGATAACGGTATCCATAACCACATAATCATCATATTTAAAGTGGTCCTGCTCCAATACGGAAAGTCTCTGGCCGGGAGTGATGGTTACGTCACCCTTGGTGGTCTCCAGCTTGCCTGATAAAATTTTCAGGAAGGTGGACTTACCTGCACCGTTGGCACCGATGAGACCGTAGCAGTTGCCCTCAGTGAATTTAATGTTTACATCTTCAAATAACGCCTTCTTACCGATACGTAAGGTTACATTGTTTGCACTAATCATTTTAAAAACCTTTCCTATTATATATACAGTCTATAAAACCTACCCTACTATTGTACAGAAAAATATGGAAAATGCAAGAGAAAAAGCTATTTAGCCCATGAAATGCTCCTGGCAGCAATAATTGCATATTCTATAGCAATATATGGTTAGAAGTGAAAGTATATAAAAAATATACTAAAAGTGTACAAAAAAGGATAAAATACCTCTTTTTCTAAGACATCCGGTGATAGGTGCCCCCCTCGCCGGATGTCTTTTTTACGAAAAACACTCAAATACATTCCTCAAAATTGGTAAAATTATACGAAAAGAAAAAGAGTGTCAAAAAAATGTCAAATTCGGCTTGATAATTTTTTTGCACATTGCTACAATATTGTGTACTGGACTGCGACTATACAGTTGAAGTCTAAAAGATGCTAGAGTTTTTGTCATAGTAAATTTATTGAAAAGGGAGACAAAAAGAATGAACAAATGGGTCTACAAATTTAAAGACGGAAACGCAGATATGAGAAATCTGTTAGGTGGTAAAGGTGCTAACCTGGCAGAAATGACTAACTTAGGTCTGCCTATTCCTCAGGGTTTTACCGTAACCACTGAAGCTTGTACCGATTACTATACACAGGGCAAGCAGATTTCCGACGAAATCAAAGAGCAGATTTTTGCAAACATTGCAGATCTGGAAGAGTTAATGGGTAAGAAATTCGGCGATACCGAAGATCCCTTACTTGTTTCCGTTCGTTCCGGTGCAAGAGCATCCATGCCCGGTATGATGGATACCATCTTAAACTTAGGTTTGAATGATGTGGCTGTTGAAGGCTTTGCAAAGAAGACCGGCAACCCCAGATTCGCATACGATTCCTATCGTCGTTTCATCCAGATGTACTCTGACGTAGTTATGGAAGTTCCTAAGAGCTTCTTCGAGAAGATCATCGATGAAATGAAAGAAGAGAAGGGTGTTGTATATGACACCGATCTGACCGCTGATGACTTAAAGGAATTAGCAAACAGATTCAAGGCTGTTTATAGAGAAGCTATGAACGGTGAAGAGTTCCCTCAGGATCCTAAGGAGCAGTTAATGGGTGCTGTTAAGGCAGTATTCCGTTCTTGGGACAATCCTCGTGCTATCGTTTACAGACGTATGAACGATATCCCCGGCGATTGGGGTACCGCTGTAAACGTACAGTGCATGGTATTTGGTAATAAGGGTGAAACCTCCGGTACCGGTGTTGCATTTACCCGTAATCCTTCCACCGGTGAGAAGGGTATCTACGGTGAGTACCTGATCAACGCTCAGGGTGAAGACGTAGTTGCAGGTGTTCGTACACCTCAGCCTATTTCCAAGCTGGAAGAGGATATGCCTGAATGTTACGCAGAGTTCATGGCTATCGCTAACAAGTTAGAGAATCACTATCGTGATATGCAGGATATGGAGTTCACTATTGAAGAAGGTAAGTTATACTTCTTACAGACCAGAAATGGTAAGAGAACCGCTCCTGCAGCTATCAATATTGCTTGTGACTTAGTAGATGAAGGCAAGATTACTCCCGAAGAGGCAGTTTGCCGTATCGAAGCTAAGTCCTTAGATCAGTTATTACATCCTACCTTCGATGCAGCAGCACTGAAGGCTGGTGAAGTTATCGGTTCCGCACTTCCTGCATCTCCCGGTGCAGCAGCTGGTAAGGTTTACTTTACTGCTGATGAAGCTAAGGAAGCTGGTAAGGGTGGCCGTGGCGAAAGAGTTATCCTGGTTCGTCTGGAGACCTCTCCCGAAGATATCGAAGGTATGCATGCAGCTGAAGGTATCTTAACCGTTCGTGGTGGTATGACCTCTCACGCAGCAGTAGTTGCTCGTGGTATGGGTACCTGCTGTGTATCCGGTTGTGGCGAAATCAAGATTGACGAAGAAGCTAAGGTATTCTCCTTAGGCGGATATGAGTTTCATGAAGGTGATTACATCTCCTTAGATGGTACTACCGGTTAGATTTTCAAGGGCGACATCAAGACTGTAGAAGCTTCCGTAGGCGGAAACTTCGGACGTATCATGGAGTGGGCTGACCAGTTCAGAACCCTGAAGGTACGTACCAATGCAGATACTCCTGAAGATACTGCAAACGCAGTGAAGCTGGGTGCTGAAGGTATCGGTCTGTGCCGTACCGAGCATATGTTCTTCGGTGAGGACAGAATTCCTAAGTTCAGAAGAATGATCCTGTCTGATTCCGTAGAAGCCAGAGAAGAAGCATTAAAGGCAATCGGTGCATTCCAGAAGGCAGACTTCAAGGCTATGTACGAAGTTCTTGAGGGCAAGCCTATGACCGTTCGTTACCTGGATCCCCCTCTTCACGAGTTCGTTCCTACTACCGAAGAGGATATCAAGGCTCTGGCAGATGATATGGGCTTAACCGTAGCTGATGTTAAGGCTAAGTGTGATGCTCTGCACGAGTTCAACCCTATGATGGGTCACAGAGGATGCCGTCTGGCAGTTACCTATCCTGAAATCGCTAAGATGCAGACCAGAGCAGTTATGGAAGCTGCAATCGAAGTGAAGAATGAGAAGGGTTATGACATCGTTCCCGAAATCATGATCCCTCTTGTAGGCGAGAAGAAAGAGTTAAAGTATGTTAAGGATGTAGTTGTAGAGGTTGCTGA
>JAZODQ010000121.1:0-19874 GCA_045597105.1 Acetatifactor sp. | reverse complement strand
TTTCTAAAATGTGCGGCTTTGGAATTTGTGATTCGTCCCTATTTTTATGAGCTGGGACAAAAATAAGCGTCATGTTCGCGGATTGAACGGAAAGCTGAGCTAAGAAACGCTCTTCTTTCCGTTCACCGCGGACATGGCGCATTTTTTGTTCAAGGCCATAAAAACAGAGACCTGATTCCAAAGCTTCGCACATAAGAAAATCTCACATTTGCTTCTAAAACAATAGTCCGCCGTACTTTACGTCTCGGACATGGGCCGGCAGATGTTCTTACGTGAAAAGACATAAAAACCGATTGTAAAGGATGACTTTGAAAAACGCTCTCATCTGTCACTGCACTTTCCCGGCTTCTATGACGCCCCAAGGATGTGACAGTGGGATTAACTAAATGACATTAGCCCTACAGCGTCCCTTTCTTAAAACAGACTAACAGATGCATCTGCGTCCGTTTCTCCTTTTTTCATTTCCTGCAATACTGCTTCCATAATGGCGGCATCATTATCTCTGCTTTCTGCCATACTTGCCATACCGGTTACAAATGCCTCTTGCATAGCATTCATGTACCTGGTCTTCTTACGAACTTCACTCTCAAGCTCCGTATTATAATTGTTCAACAGCTCTATGTATTTTTGCTGGCGTGTTACATCCTCCATCTCTATGCTATATCCGATTACTTTATTGAAAAAGCCACCATAAAGCAAATCGATATCACAGTCCAAATGTCTTTCACCAACCACAATAATGGATTTTTCCTTTTTGGTTTCAATATATTTCTTTAGCAAAAGTACGATCTTTTGATATACCTGCGTACTTTCATCCGTGATGGGCTCATCTACCTGCATGGACTTCAGCTCCGGAAAAATCTTCCGCGCCAAAGCATTACAATTCATATATCTGAGTTTGGTATCAAATGTAATATATCCGAATTCTTCCTTCTGCTCATAGGTGTTTAACAGAACAGCAGACATATCATAAACCTTTATACGTTTACATACATACAAATAGATAACCGTAGATAAAATGTATGCAATGGGCAAACAGGTCACTTTGGTATGGATTATCTTTTCTCCTCCGTATACCAGGGTTGTTAAAGTTACGGCGATTAATAGCTGCCATGCAGTCTTACGGGAAAAGCTTTTTTCAGACAACATTGTTTTGATGATAATACCAAAACACATCAACACTTCCGTCAAAAGGAGAAATGTATAAAGATTATGTGCCGGTCCGTATTCCTTCACCAAATAAGAAACACCATATGCCTGCTGAAGTGTTACCGAACGATAATAAACCGTACTGTACCCCATGGAAAAACATAGTGCTAATACAACGAAACTCCATATGGTCAGGAACGCATTTAATAAAGCAGGAATTTCTACTTCACACAAATCAGCAATGGTAAGCATGATAAAAAAGGGCATAAACACGCTACCCAGATATACAATCCTATTTGCCAAAAGAGCAGTCTCCGTCTCCTTGGCCATAGCAAGTGCAAGATACCCCATATTACCCAAAATTGTGGCTACAAATAACAGCATCTGGCACACGTTATGGTTCTTTTGGCCATCCTTCAACAAAACAAATAATTCAATAATTGAGGCAACAAATGCTATCCCATACAGCGCAAGCATCTTTTGTATCCTCCCTGTCCTTTTCTCTTCACTGCTTCATTCCTGCATTTTCCGATAACAAACGCAATTTTGCATCCGTATATAGTATAGCACTATTGTTTCAATAAAAAAAGACATATCCTGTAAAAGATATGCCTTTTTCTACAATAAATGCTCTCACAAAGTGTGTGTCTCTTTGCCTTTATTCGCAGCGATTTCTTAATTCTTCCCATCTCTTATCAATTTCCGCCTGGAATGCTACGATTAATTCCTCATTGCCCTTCTTGAACAGATGTCTGAAACGTCTCTGAGGACGCAGGAACTCTTCAATAGGAAGCTTGTTCTTGGGCGCATAGCTGAGAATCCACTTGCCATCCACTACTTCAAACATGGGCCAGTAACAGGTCTCCACTGCCAGCTTGCAGATATTCATCAGCTCGGAAGGATCGTAACCCCAACCTCTGGGACAGGGTGACATAATATTTAAAAATGCAGGTCCGGGTGTATAAATAGCCTTTTCTGCTTTGGTATATAAATCCTTGAAATTACCTATAAATGTACTTTGTCCTACATAAGGGATATGATGCTCTGCCATGATGGCAGCCAGATCCTTTCTTACCTGCACCTTACCGTTTGATGCTTTTCCTGCAGGTGTAGTGGTGGTGTCTGCATACTGAGGTGTTGCAGAGGATCTCTGGGTACCGGTATTCATGTACGCACCATTGTCATAGCATACATATACCATATCATGTCCACGCTCCATGGCTCCTGAGAGTGACTGAAAACCGATATCATAAGTACCGCCGTCACCACCGAAAGTAATGAACTTATAATCGTCTTTAATTTTTCCGCGCTTTTTCAATGCCTTGTATGCAGTCTCCACACCGGAAAGTGTAGCACCGGCATTTTCAAACGCATTGTGAATATAACTATCCTCATATGCAGTATAAGGATACATAAAAGAGGATACCTCCAGACAGCCGGTAGCATTACCGATAACTGCCTTATCACCCTCATGCAGTGCACGAAGAACTGTACGTACCGCGATGGTACCTCCACAGCCTGCACACATTCTATGTCCGGGCGCTAAACGCTCCGGTTTATTCATGACTTCTTTGAAATTATATCTTGTTTCCATCTTATTACCATGCCTTTCCACATGTCTGACGCTATTCTTGCAAATCAATTTATCAGCATCCTACATGCCTCGCGATTATCCTCTTTACTAACGTTCCCTTAAGCCGATATATTCGTACATTCCTGTAACTTCATGAGTATTCGCAATTTTCTCTAAATTGTCATACACCTGCATGAAATCCTGCACTGTAATATCACGGCCACCCAGACCATAGAAGTAATTTACAACCTCTGCCTGTGATTTTGCCTGGTACATTGCTGCACGCACCTCTGCACCTAAAGGTCCGCTGGTTGCCGCAAACATCTCAGAACGGTCCATAATGGCAACTGCTTTTACGTGGGACAATGCCTTTGCAATCTCCTCCTCTGGGAAAGGACGGAATACTCTGATTTTCAGTAAGCCCACCTTTTTACCTGTGGTATTTCTGATTTCGTCGATGGCTGCTTTACAGGTACCTGCTGCAGAACCGATGATTACTATGGCATACTCTGCATCTTCCATACGGTATTCCTCAAAGAATCCGTACTTTCTGCCTGTCATCTCCTCGAACTTCTGCGCTACCTCCATGATTACACGCTTTGCCTGAATCATGGCCTCTCTCTGGGCACGCTTGGTCTCCATATAGTAATTGGATACTGCATAAGGGCCTACTGCCATTTTCTCTGTAGGGTGAAGCAGATAATGCTCAGGTTCATATTCACCTACAAAATCCTTTACCAGTTCATCCTCTACCAACAGAATATTTTCCACACCATGACTGGTGATGAAACCATCCTGACAAATCATAATGGGTAACATAACATCTTTATTCTCTGCAATAGGATATGCCTGCAGGAAATTATCATATACTTCCTGATTGGACTCTGCATAAATCTGAATCCAGCCTGAATCTCTGGCACCCATACTGTCGGAATGATCCGCATTGATATTAATAGGTCCGGTCAGGGCTCTGTTTACCAATGCAAGTGCTATGGGAAGTCTGTCGGAAGCAGCCACATAAAGCTCCTCCCACATCAGCGCCATACCACAAGAAGAGGTTGCCGTCAATGCTCTGGCTCCTGCTGCAGAAGCACCCAGAGTAGCACTCATGGCACTATGCTCACTTTCCACCGGTATAAACTCTGTATCTATTTCACCGTTTGCTATGTAATTCGCCACATACTGCGGAATCTCTGTAGAAGGGGTAATCGGGAATGCAGGCATTACATCCGGATTGATCTGCTTAATTGCGTAAGCAACTGCTTCATTACCTGATAAACGTTCTCTGATAGCCATTTATTTACCCTCCCTCATACCGATTGCATCAAAAGGACATACCTTGGCACAAATGCCGCATCCCTTACAATGGTCATAATCAAATTCTCCGCGCTTGCAATCCTGTACCGGTATGGAAGAATCGGGACAAACCGGTACACAAAGCAGACACTGCTTACATTTTTCCTCGTAAAATACGGGGGTTGCTGTTCTCCACTCGCCTGTACAAAATTCCTTAGAGGTTGCTGCCTCAAATATCTTATTACCCTCAGTAATATCCTGCCAGGGACTTTTTTCATTAATTCTATCCTGTATCATCACATTATACCTTTCCGTTTCAAAACTTGGTGTGTTAGCTTAGGTAATTAACCAACCTCTTTCAGTGCCAGCTCAAGTGCCATCATATTACCATCAATAACCTCGGGCTTCTTTGCAAATTTATGCTGAAAAGAAGCTCTCATCTCATTGAGGAAGGATTCTTTTTCCATTACACCTGATACTGCAACAGTTGCTGCCAGCATAGGGGAATTCGGATAATTCTTACCCAATGCCTTCATGGAAATCTCCTTTGCATTGATTACATACACATCTCCCTGATAACCGCGAAGTAAAGGAATCAATTCCTCCTTCGGACGCTCTGAATTAATAATAATCGCACCATCCGCTTTTAGTCCTGCAGTTACATCAATGCTCTCCAACAGAGTTTCATCCACAACCACCACATAATTCGGCTCATAAATATTGGAGTGAACCGTTAATGGGTTATCACTGATACGATTATAGGCTGTTATGGGGGCACCCATTCGTTCAGGACCATACTCGGGGAATCCCTGTACGTACTTACCGGTCTTAAAAGCCACATCAGCCAAAAGCAAAGCTGCGGTCTTTGCACCCTGTCCGCCTCTGCCATGCCATCTGATTTCCACTGTCTTATTCATAATACTTTCATTTCCTTTCTGTTATATAAACCAAAAGAGCTCCTGCCGCAAACGGCAGAAGCTCACAATCTTCACTAAATCCATCCACGACATACCACCATATGCGTCCTCTTTCACGGGAGGAATCCGACAACGTCTACTCGTCAGTCATGTGCATCCTATATACGCAAATCCAACTTTGGCGTTGCAACTCAGGAGGGATATTCCTTATCACCTTACTCGTACCGCATCTCAGCTCCTGCGGCTCTCTGTGACTTTCCTGTCATAAGTACTGTCTCCATCATCGTCTTTACATCCGAGCATCGTGTACACGACACTCTCACGTATATTCAGTTATTTCACTAAACTTCATTATAGTAACGTGACAAACAATTGTCAAGTCCCAAAATAGGCTCCACACAGCATGTCCGGTGTGCTCTGTCTCACCGGCAAATAATTACTTCTGCACTGGTTATACACTTCTGGTTTGCTCTATCACTTTATTAATATTAACTTTGTACATATCAAGTGCGTCCAGAATAGAGTCCACTGCATCCTGATTATCCAGCGAATACTCCTGGATTTCCGCAACCTTATTCTTGAGCCCTGCAAATATACCATCCACTGCAGTTACGTTGTTATTTTGCTCTTCTATGTTACTGTACAGGGACTCAAACTGCTCGGTCAGACGTCCAAAGCTGTTTTCAAGCTCATTCATGGTTTCCTCTGACTTCTCCAGCGCCTTCGCACTGCCACGGAACTGTTCTGCTGTGACTCTCACCTGCTCTAACAGATTATTTACTACATCTCCCACCTGTTCCGCAAATCTATCACTGTTTTCAGATAATTCACGCATCTCTGATGCCACCACTGCAAAGCCTGCGCCGGCTTCTCCTGCATGTGCCGCTTCTATGGACGCGTTCAATGATAACAATGTGGTTTTAAAGGAAATATCACTGAGTTCTTCTGCAACCGTAGATACCTCCTGCATCTGTTTTGCCATTGCAGTAAATACCTGATTGGCACTGACAATAATCTGATTTACAGCCTTTAATTGTCTGCTGAGTTCTATCATATTGGTTTCGTTTTCACTCAGGGAGCGTTCCACCTTACGTACTTCACTATTCAGCTCGCCTATCTGCTGACCGGTTACCTGTATTTTCGCATGTACCTGTAAACAACTGTTAGATGCTTCCTCTGCGCTGCCGGTGATAGATTCCGATCCCTGCTGCAATCCCAATGTGCTATCCTCTATCAGCTGAGAAGAACAATGAAAATCTTCGTCTAATTCCTTACCCATTTGACGTATGGATAAAAGCAGCTTTTCTGCCTCTTCTGCCCTTTCCTGACTGATTTCAATGAATGCACGGCCACGCTTAATTGTCTGGTAAAACAGACAAGCTGCCAGTGTGAATACCACCAGACATAAAATATACTGGGAAATACTTTCCGCCTTTTCAGGATGTATTACATACATTGCTACCAGAAAAATGTCTACCAATACAATCTGCACCTTGGTAAAAAAAGGTTCCAGATAAAGACCTGTCATGCCTATTACTGCAAGAAACAGAGGAAAGTCATCACTATAGCTGGCACCGCTGAAAAGTGAGATAATGAACACCAGACAAACCAAGCTCATGGATACCACAAATTCCTGATGAAGCGCATCCACTTTTCGTTTTTTCATAAACACAAGCATAATAACAAATACTGTCAAACTAATGCCAATGGCAAGCATTCCCTGTACATTCCGCCCCACCAGATTCTTCACTAAAAATGCTGCTGCGACCACCAAAGTGATGATCAGCATCATCTTATATATCAGTTCATGGGAAATCGGTTTTTTCACTGCTGACGTATTCTTCTCTTTCATCATCTTTCGTATCTCCTGTATTTATTTGCATAATACTCCTAATCTAACTATAGCATATTTTCATTCTTATTCAATAGGACTATCTTATCATATACCGTACCTGCAATAGGCTCTTCTCACACTACTTACCTTCAAAAACCGCTTCCACCAAGTCCCATTCTCCGGTATCACCAACATATTGTTTCAACGCCTCTGCAAGGCTTTGCTTCCACTTTGTGTCATTTTTCATATTGTTATAAACCCAAGGAATATCATACCGTTTTTCGCTCATAGCTTCACTCTCTGACGCCAGAAACACATTTTCAAACTCACCGGCATTTTCAAAGGGTATGGGGCCGAACTGTTTGGCCAGCATGGCTGTTCCTTCTTTCGAACTCACCACCCAGTGCAGAAAATCCAGCGTAGCTTCTACATCCTCCTCCTGGGCTTCCTCGTTTACCGCCAGATATTTTTCCGTACCAAGGCATAATCCTGCATTTTCTTCACCGGGTACCCCACAGTATATGGGAATCATCGCCAGATTCTCCGGTTTCATATTGTATTCATCTGTAAGAACACTGAACTCATTGGTATCGTTTTGATAAAATACCGCTTCCCCATTACCGAATTCATCACGGGCATCCTTTAATGTTTTATGCACCATTTCCTCCGGTAGGCAGGTAGCATTATTTATATACAGGTCCCATATCATCTTATAATTATCTTCATATCTGCCGGCTGCATCTATACTCTGATTCTGCTGTCCTTTATCCCGGTTTCCATAGTACAGTGGAAGATTCACCAGTTGTTCCGTAAACCTCTGCATGGATGACGCCTCCAGCCCTGAAGATGTAAATGCAGCAAACCCTAATTCCTCCGAACGCTCAGTAATATCCTCTGCTATCCTTTTTAAATCATTAAAGTTTCTGATATCTTCTACTGAATATCCTGCCCTTCTAAGCAGTTCTTTATTGGTAATCAGTCCGAATCCTTCATAAGTATACCCTACAGCATGAAGTTCCCCATCTTCTCCGTACAGATTATAGTCATTTGTAGTAAGCTCCCTGGCAAAAGAAGTATTACTCAAATCATAACAATAATCCTCAAAACGTTCCAAATCACCCTCTGTACTGACGAGAAACAGGGTGGGTTCCGTCCCCTTATCCAGCTCTCCTGCCAACATTAAATTATAATTTTCAGGAGCAACCGTCACCACCTTGACCTCGGTATTGGTCTGTCTGGTATACTCCTCTGCAATATCCTGCCATGTATCATCCGTTTCTTCATCCTTATTTAAAAAGTAAACCACACCTTTATCCTTTTTCTCTTCACATCCTGTCAATGTACCAAGTACCATTGCTGCTATCATAACGGAATACAAGCATTTCTTCATAACTTCTCCTTCATCTCCACCAACATATCCGGGTAATTTCTGATACTGATTTGTGATACTTTAAAAAGGTCCGAAACCTGTGTTTCGGACCTTTCCATTACTATACTATTTACTTTTTCCACTTTTTCTCACTCTATACCTGATCCATAAGAATATTTTTCAGGACAACAAGAAGTTTTGATAAATCAATAGGCTTGGACAAATACTCATTCATCTCCATCTCCAACGCTTTCTGTCTGTCTTTTTCAAAAGCATTAGCAGTCATGGCCACAATGGGAATACCTGCAAGCCAGGGATCTTCCATTCTGCGGATAGCCTGCGTAGCCATATAACCATCCATATACGGCATCTGAATATCCATCAGAATCAAATCATAATAACCGGGACCTGCTGTCGTCAGTTTTTCTACTGCCACGGCACCATCCTCTGCTGTTTCCACCTCAAAGCCCACGCTACATAATAACTCCTGTGCCAGTTCACGGTTTAATTCGTTATCCTCTGCAACCAGTATCCGTTTACCGCTGAAGTCACAATTCCGGGTAAGATTCATATCTACCCTGGCTGTCTCATCTTCTGCACATATAGGGAAATCCATCATTACAGTTACCGTCGTACCTTCACCCGGTTTACTTTCAATGGCAATACTTCCTCCCATCATGTCAACCAGCTTTTTGGTAATGGTCATACTCAGTCCTGTACCGGGAGTGATATCGTCCATCGAAACGTTTTCGCGTTCAAAAGGCTCAAATATCTGTTCCAAAAAACGGGGAGTCATGCCGATACCGGTATCTGCCACCCGCCAGATAAATCTCGCATACCCCTTTCTGTCACAAGGAAGCTGCTTGAATAAAAAGTGTACCTGTCCCCCCGGATTAGTGAACTTAATTGCATTATTGAGCAGATTCATAACGATCTGATTGATTTTCATAGGGTCGCAAAATACGCGAATATCCTCTACATCCTCCATCCTGGCAGAGAATACAAGCCCTTTTGCATCCACATCCTTTTGCACAAAAGTATCTATTTTCTCGATACCTTTTATAATATTGCAGCTCTTTTCATTTAAAAATACTTTGCCGCTCTCAATACGTGCCATGTCCAGTATATCATTTAACATGCGAAGCAGCAAATCACCTGCCATCTCGATTTTGTCCAGACATTCTTCTACACGTACAGGGTTATCCACACTTTTCTTAGCCAGAGATGCAAAACCCATCATTACATTCAGGGATGTTCTGATATCATGGGACATATTAAACATAAAATTGCTTTTTGCCTCATATGCCAAATCTCTTTCACCTGTCAGCACTTTTAATTGTTCTCTCAGCTCTAATAATTCAGCATCCTTATCTGTCATTGTACCTCCCCATGCGCCCGGTTCATATCCTTCCCGCACCAGGCAAAACTGCCCTCTTATCCCTATCACGCATCTGTTTTAAATCATTCTTAAAACTCTTTAATGATTATAACACTTTTACCAACAAAAAAACAACCCTACTATCGTCCTATAGATGCAAAATACCCGCCTGTCCCCAGTTCCTCCTCAATTCGCAGTAACTGATTGTATTTTTCAACACGTTCAGATCTGGAAGGTGCACCGGTCTTAATCTGGCCTGCATTGGAGGCCACCGCCAAATCAGCGATAAAGGTATCCGCAGTTTCTCCTGAACGGTGGGATATTACCGCAGTATAACCTGCCTTCTGCGCCAGTTTAACTGCTTCTAAGGTCTCAGATACCGTACCAATCTGATTGAGCTTAATCAGAATGGAATTACCGCAACCTGCCTGAATCCCTTTTGCCAGCCTCTTAGTATTGGTTACAAATAAATCATCCCCTACCAGCTGCACATTCTTTCCAAGCTGAGCAGTCAACTGCTGCCAGCCAATCCAGTCCTCCTCATCCAGTGCATCCTCGATAGAAGCAATCGGGTACTTGCTCTTCAACTCACTCCAATGTGCAATCAACTCTGCAGAAGTATAATGCTTGCCGGATTTCGGCAATATATATTCTCCGGCCTGTGTCCCCTTCCATTCACTGGCAGCCGCATCCATTGCCAGCATAATATCCTTACCCGGCTCATAGCCTGCCTGCTTCACAGCCTCCAGGATCAACTGAATGGCCTCCTCTTCATCAGCCAGGTCGGGAGCAAACCCACCTTCATCTCCTACCGACACGGTGAGTCCCTTCTTTTTCAAAATACTTGCCAGACTGTGAAAAATCTCCGCACACCAGCGCAACCCCTCTTTAAAATCAGGTGCACCCACAGGCATAATCATCAATTCCTGCACGTCCACCGTATTGGAGGCATGGGCACCGCCGTTTAAAATATTCATCATGGGAACAGGCAATTTGTTACCATTGATACCACCCAGATATCGGTATAGAGGAATCCCCAGTGCATTGGCTGCCGCGCGACAGGTGGCAATGGATACCGCCAGGATGGCATTGGCTCCCAGCTTTGACTTATCTTCCGTACCGTCCGCAGCCAACATGGCTGCATCCACCGTATAGATATCCGTAGCTTCCATTCCAAGCAGCGCGTCCCTTATAACAGTATCAATATTTTTCACCGCTTGTTGTACACCCTTCCCGCGATATCTGCTCTTGTCACCATCTCTAAGTTCCAAGGCTTCAAAAGCACCGGTGGATGCACCGCTGGGGGCTGCTCCTCTGCCTCTGGTACCATCCGCCAGGGTTACTTCTGCCTCCACAGTGGGATTTCCTCTGGAATCCAGAATCTCCCTGCCTTTTACATCAATAATCTTCAACGTATTCATATGCCGCCTCCTGTTTTCACTTACTGCTTGTACACAGTTTTTAATTTAAGCAGTAAAAGTATATGTCAAAAACTGGAAGGTTATACGAATCACTCTCCACTGATACATACAGCTTGGCATGTATATCTTACAAGGACAAACGCAGATAATACCTTTCATTCTTATCTGCGTTCAGCATGTTCATGTTATATATATTTTTTTAAAGTATTTACACGTTCCTGAAACTGGGGATAAAAATCCTGCTGCGGGTCGTAAGGTGTCAGGTAAAAGGTATTTAACAGAAGCATGTTGAGTTTCTTGGCAAGTTCCAAATCCTCCATGCCTGCAAGCATTTCCTCCAAATCATTTAGGAGATAATGCCATGTATTCAAAAATTTTCTGTTTTCGCTTGGATTTTCAACAGCAATCCACTTGCCCACCTTGACTTTGGTATGTACCGGACTTTTGCATTCGCCCACTTGCAGGAAGTACTTGAAGTCACCGTCTTCATACACTCTTCCCAAAGGAAACAGTCTGCATATACCGGGGCGATGGGCATGAATACTGCATCGGCCTGCTTCGTTTAAAAAAGTACAGCGCTCCTCCCTCTCTGATGACTGCGTAGCACCATCTGCTGCCTGTCCCATACGCAAATTGGGCAGGGTAATGCCGTCCACCACGTGAAGCTCCACATGATAGGAAAATAGCTGCTCCAGACTCATTCCTGCCATGCAGGTCAGTCGGTACATATCAAATGGGTCCAGCACGATGCTTTCTCCCATGCCCTGACAACAGGCAGAGCAGCCTGCACAATCATTACAGCCCACCTTTGCCATGTCATTTTCCGTATATAATTTACCGTCGGATATATCCTTTAAGTCTACGTTTCGTTTCATACGTTATACCATTACTTCTTTCCTGTTTAGTAACTCTTACCGCACCTGCTCACTTTCATCCATGCAACTTTAAGTGTTCTTAATCAAATCTGCAAACTCTGCTTTTGCTGCACGCACCAAATCTTCCGGCGCCAGCTCTATCTGTGAACCGATACGACCGCCGCTGACGATCATGGCAGGTAAGGCTTGCGCCGAACTGTCCACACGGGTTACATACTGCTTTTTCATACCTACGGCGGTACAACCTCCGCGTATGTATCCGGTAACTGCATTGATATCCTTCACATGTATCATTTCCACACTTTTCTCACCTACGGAACGTGCCGCCGCCTTCAAGTCCAGCTCCTGCGCAATAGGAATCACAAATACAAAATAATTTTTACTATTTCCCTTTGTCACCAGCGTTTTATATACCTTTTCATAAGGTAACCCCAGTATGTCCGCTATTTGCAGACCATCCACAAACTCTTCGCACTCATAGGTATAGTGCTGAAAGGGAATTTTCATCGTTTCTAAAATGCGCATAGCATTGGTTTTCACTTCTTTTTGTTTAGCCATCTTTATAGTTCCTTTAACTCTCCATTTTCAAAATAGTAGATATTCTCTTTTTTATATCCGTATTTTGAATCCGTGATACTAATATGGGGTTCAAATGTAAAAAACAGGACATCTCCCAAACAAGAGGTATTTCCTTTTTCAATGTATATTCTATCCTCTTTTTTTCTAACAATTGAGTGGCCCAGGTTTCCCATGAAATCAAGATTTATAAATCCTTTTTCTATAATCACTTCATTCATGTGATAATAAAGCTCTTCAAATGTTGTTTCCGGTTTTGCAAATTTTAAGAGTTCATTATGCAAAAACTCTTCCATTAACAGACCATTCTTCCATTCCTCATTATCAATAGCATCCACTTCCACAACTACTCCGTTTTGTATAATAATTGTCCTTGCATAATCTCCCCATGTATCCTTATTTTGAGGACTCAAATCTATTGTAACAATATCGTTTTGATTGATTACTCTGTCACTGGTTACATATTGTGTTCCTGATACAGATACTGTGGTTTCATCACCTGCAAATACGAATGCTCCCACATCCCAATACCAAAAAGATTCTGCCCCCAATTCCAGCATTTTATCTTCACACATTTTTCGAATATCCAAAAGATTCATACCTGCTACTATGTGTTGTTTGGCATATTCCATTGTTTCTTTTGCGATATTTTGTACCTGCCGGTAATCCATGGCATCCGTAGCATGCATATTCTCACGAATTATTTCTTTCACCAAAATGTACCTCCTTAGAAAAAACAATTTGAGATTGAACCAGGGGTATATACGAAAAGAAGTTTCTTCTATACCCTATTTCTATAAAAAATGCGCCATTAAATCCGGCATTTGGGTATATAGAAGAAAACTGTTCCTGTATACCCTGATTTTCGTGATTTGCGGGGTATACAGATTGAAAAAACTCCTCTATACCCAAAACGGGTAATAAACACCTTTATAACCCGTGATATCCGGGCATAGGAGCAATATTTATCTTCATATGCCCCAGCTCAAAAGACATGCTATATCTTCGGTAACGATTTATTTACTTGCTGCTCCGAAAAGAAACCTTTCATCACACTTATCGGCCGATTTTTAGGCAATAGAATGACGGTCTACTCGGTATGTTTTTGTCCGGGCTATTCCATATCTCAGCGTTATCCAATTCGTGAATATCTCGAATTGTCATCTCTTCAATCGAAATCGTCCTTTTATGAATCACTGGACTATCTTCGTATTCACAATAATCCATCAGCCACACATGCCACAACTCTATTGACTCTGCTCTTTCCAAAGCTTCTTTTATATATTTTAATATCTGCTCTGCCCGTCCATCCGTATAATGCCATTCCAGCCAAACACCATACTTTTTATCTGTATAGTCTTGCACATCTCTAAACGAATAGAGGAAAAAATTATCATCTGCACCACCATCATATATTGTACCGGTATCAACATTTATCTCCAGCGGATATTCCTGCATTGGTGCAACTTCTGACAATGGACAATCTGAAGCTAAAAAAGTGCAAACGCTCATAATCATTTCTCCTCTATGTATATCTCTGTTCCACTATCCACTATAGCATTTACTTTCATATCAGTAATCAGTTCGGATAATACTTTTTCCAGTTCTTTCATAACCATACTATACCCACCTCCAAATTCGAATACTCGTATGCTTTCAATCTCTCCTTAAACCTGAAAGTTGTGCGCTTGAAGTATAAGCATTCCCGAAATAAATATATTTTATTTTTCGTTTAAGCGAATAAAATCAAGTACTTTATTATAATTATCCGAATTATGGGGAAAGGTGCATTTACTGCAATCTTTTCTAAGCAAACCTTTATCATTAAGCATAACATAACTTCCCGGACATCTCTCGAAGGTATAAAGAGGGCAATAACAAAACATACAGTTAATTTGTTCCAATCCTTCATGACATGGATAATATTTACATGCCCTATTCTCGTAAAAACGATATGAATTTTCCATATAAAAAATCTTTCTTTTAAAACTACTTATAATTTCTACTTACAAATGGTATCTCATCTACATTTTCCAACGCATTAAGTTTCAATGCCAATGAAAAATAATACCCCGATAACAAATTCGTAACATCTAATAATAACGTCGGTACTTCATATCCCTTTTCCATATATCGGTACAACATTCTGACCAGTTTCTTTGCTTGTACACGCAATACATGGGCTTCACAGGCAAGACTTCCTCCTATAGGTAACACATAATTGTTGCATCTATCCTTAACTTCCATTTGTAACCTATCCACACATGTCTTTAATCTATTACATTCTTCCACTGTAATGGACAGAAATGTGCGAAGCGACGGATTAATATGATATACCAGTTCGCACACCCACATAACTTCTTGATATAATTCTCCGTTTATACGATTTTTCATATGTGCAAGTAGCAAACCGGTTTTACTTGATATTTCATCTGTTAAAAGTTCAAAGTCACATCTTAAATCATCCGAACTATCGCTTAAAAAAGGATATGCTTCATAAGGACTTCTATATACTTGATCCATATCATTAATTCTCCTTCTTCCAAAATTTAAGTGAATCACACATATATCTGCAAACATCCATTTTATAGATTTCATTTATCTTTTCCATGGGAAACTTTTTCTTTCCTGCATTAATTACGAATTTTCCGTCATTCATCAATATAATACGGTCAGCAAAATGAAATGCCATATTAAAATCGTGCAAAACACTAATGATGCACCTATCTCCTTCCATGACCCATTTATTCAAATATTCCATAAGTTCTATCTGATATTTAAAATCCAAATGGTTCATAGGCTCATCCAATAAAATAATATTCGGAGTCTGCGCAAATGCTCGTGCCAGCATAACTCTTTGCAGTTGTCCTCCTGACAACTCAGTGAGTATCCTATCTCTTAATTCATAGATTCCTGTCTGATGCATAGCTTCTTCTACAATGTTTCTATTTGTTGCAAAATTTGTATCGACTAATCCACTACTGTATGCATATCTTCCAAGCATTACAGTATCATATACCGTATGTGCAAAATCAATATTATTTATCTGGTTCATATAGGCAATTTTTTTAGCCAATTCTTTTCTCTTTGCTCCATCTACCCTTTGTCCACAGGCAACGATTTCTCCTTGAAACGGAATAATATTTCCAACAGCTCTTAATAATGTGGTTTTTCCACATCCATTTGGTCCGATAATGCATATCTTTTCATTCACATTTGCCTCAAATGAAATACCATGTAATACTTCTGTATTCTGATAACCACATCGCACATCCTTTACTGATACTATTGCTTTCATAATTTACTTCTCCTAGATATGAAATAAATATATAAAAAAAACGGTACACCCAGTAAGGCTGTAATTGAACCTACCGGAATTTCACGTGGAGACGCTATCGTTCTCCCTGCCAAATCACACAATACCATAAACATTCCGCCAAACAACGCACTCATTGGAACAACCCATTTATGGGAAACACCGAAAAATCTTCTTACTACGTGAGGAGCTATTAAATCAACAAAACCAATGATTCCCACAAAAGAAACTGCTGTACCCGTTAACAATGAAGTAACTCCTATCAATAACCATTTTTCTCTTTTGGTTTCCACACCAATAGTCATTGCCTGTTCTTCCCCAAATGTCAGAATATCCATTTCCTTACTGTGCCATTGAAATAAAATCAAAGAAGACACAAGTACAACTGCCAATACACCTATAGCAGTCCAATCCCTTCCGACAAATGTTCCAAGTTGCCATAATAAAATACGATGCGTGAATTCTGCATTGTAAGTTGCCAGCATATTCATAATTGCATTCAGAAATAGAGAAACTACCATTCCGGCTAAAATAATGGTGTTATTTGACAAATTCTTGTCCACTTGTTTTACAAACATAAGTGTCAGTAAAACAGTCCCGAATCCAAATAATGTCGCTACCATCGGCAGCAAATAGCTAAGACCTGAACCTAATCCAGTTCCATACACCATCATAATCACCGCTCCTAGTCCAGCTCCCGAAGATACGCCCAAACCATAGGAAGATGCCAACGGGTTTTTCAGTACTGATTGCATCACAGTCCCACTTACTGCTATTGCTGATCCAGCCAAAAACGCCATCATGACTCTCGGCAATCTGATTCCTGTTACCAAACCATAATACACCTTATCTATATCACTGGGATTCGATGTTCCCAAAAAGAAATCACTGCATATTCGTACGGTATCGGAAGGGTGAATGAACACACTTCCAATACCAATACCCAATATTATCGAGCATATAGCAAGAATAACCAAAACAATTGCTCTAACTTTATTTTTCATAATACTCCGGATATACAGATACTGCCATCTCCATTAGGGCATCTACTATATTTTCATTCGGTAAAGATGACGCCTGATTGTCAATATAATATACATCTCTATTTTGAATAGCTACAACTCCAGACCAGCCCTCTCGGGTAAGGATTTCGTCTACCGGATTTTCGATATAATTTACATTCGTCATAATCACATCTGGATTTGCCGCAATAACGCTCTCTGTATCAACAGATAACCATCCCTCCTGTGTTGCAAGAATATTCTCAGCTCCAATCAACTCAATCATTTCATTTAAAAATGTCTGACTTCCAAAACTATATGCATACGGAGCTGCTGCAATCTCAAAATACACTGTTTTCTTATCAGTGATTGTGTTACCAATATCAGCAATTTTCTGAATTTCAGCATCCATTTCCTCCACAATCGCATTACCTTCTTCTACCTTATCTACACAAGCTGCTATGAAAAGAATATCCTCTCGTACACCTTCTATACTTGAAGAACTTGGAATATTAATTACACATATGTCCATTTCCTTTAAATCTGCATACAAATCTGTTCCACCAACATCTGTTACACCGGAAACAAATACTACATCCGGCTTTAAGGCTGCAATCTGCTCATTATCAGGTGCCATCATATCAAAAGCAGGCAAATCGCTTGATAATGTATCATAACCATATGCTTGCGTCTGAGTGTCAATTCCTATAATATACTCAGTGCAATTGAGATCCATCAATGTTTCTGCAATCGAAGGAGCCAAACATACTATCTCGTCTACTTCCTCAGGAACATTAATTGCAGCTCCACTTCTGTCCTCAGTAGGTTTTTTCATAACCACACTTTGATTCTGCTTGTCCGTATTGTTGTTTTCGTCTGCACCACAGGCAGACATGGAAACTATCATTGCTACGACAAGTAATAGACTCCACAATTTCTTTAGTTTCTTCATTTTTTTCTTCCTCGCTTTCTTTGTTTAGGTACTTTTTCGCAATAAAAAAGCACCCTGATAAAAAGGATGCAAGTGCAACAAAAACACATCTTTATTTACAATACAAATAAAGACAGTTCTTTTTGTTATTTGGCACGCAATCCATCTCTCGTAGATTTTGTACATGATAAACATGGCGATCTGACTTATGCTTAATTCAAGCACTTACAGTAGCGGGACTGTGCAGGATTCTCACCTGACTTCTCCATATATTATTTATCACTAACTTTTACAGTATATAGTTGAATTTCTATATTGTCAATTACTAAAGTACCAATATTATGAGCTAAATTCTAATATTTCATAATTATAGGCATAAAAGACACATATAACTTCAAATTCTTGCATGCTTTCAACTCTTTACACAGTCAAAAGTTATGCTCAACTATTTCTAATTCGAGCAACATTTTTATTCATCAAATGCCTACCAACATATCTAAACAAGAACTTCTTAATCATCGACATCTCTTGATGATGTTCCAGCAAAAGTTCATCCGGAGAATTGTAGATACCAAAATCTTGATTAATTCCTTCGCTTTGAATATAAGTGTTATTCCCATTCCACTCTATAATAGGATTTTGAAAATCTGATACGGCGACTCCATATCCACAAAATGAGCCTGTACAGTTAGAATTGATTTTCTGTAATTTTGTTAAATACTCCTTATCAAGTATAAATGCTTCAAGTTCGTACCAATTATCCAAATAAAAAATCTCTACCCAACTATGAAAAATATTCTTTGGAGCATTTGCATATACAAATCCGGTCATTGCCCCTTTTTGTAATTTTTTATCAATAGTAAAACCATGTACTCTACAAGGGATACCAACTCCTCGTAATAGTGCCATAAATAATGTTCCTTTCGTATTGCATTGTCCATATCCATCTTTCAACACTTTCGAAGCAGAAACTGAGTCATCAATGTTATATCCAAACCTGATTTCGTCTCTCACATAATTGTATATTTGCTTAATTTTATTAAAATCATCTAGTTCATTCCATCTTCTTTCACGAATCAAGCCCAGTATTTGTGGTGAACTATAATCTAACATCTTTGTCTCTTGTAATAAAATGTCCATATCAAACTTCATAATAAAATCTCCTTCGGATGTAATTCTATAAACACTATACCCGAAAGAGACTTATTTTTCTTTCAAAAATCTGCTATTTATTATTTTGTATTCTTTAGTACCTCAGTAATAGAAATTCCTGTTAACGTTTTGCAACTATATGCAAGATGTGCGGAGCTTGCAAAACCACTTTCCATAGCAGCTTGGGTAACTTTTCCTCCCGCAGTAACAAATTTATATGCTTTTTCCATTCTACGAATCAAAATATAACTTTTTAATGAAATCCCTACTTCTTCTTTAAACAAATGTGTCAATCGACTTTCAGAAAGAAATACCTTTTCAGCAATTTCCTTTACACTGTAATCTATCCATTCTCCCGAAATAATTCTAGAAATTATCTGTTCAATTCTTTCATCTCTAACGCGAGCATTATCCGTAGATATTCCCATATCAAATAATATATCTTCAACCACTTTAATTGTTTCCTCGTCGGTCTGTTCATTTACATCTTTGATAGCCTTCGCACCTTTCAATGTAATACAATGATAAGAGCCTTCTACAATATACTTATCAAGAATTTTCTCTGCAATAGCACTTGTAGGGTCAATCAGTAAAAAGAAATTACAATTACTGTCATCACCAACAGCATGTCTGATATTTGAGTCAATCAAAATGATATTACCTTGTAATTCTATTTTATCGGTCTTAATTTTACATTCGTTTTGCCCAAAGAACAAATGCATAAATGGATGCTTATGTGTTGCAGTCCTTTCAAAAGAGGGCACAATTACAATATACGATTCTTGAAACAATATACGACTCATATGCACCTCCTGCTTGCATAAATTAATGCGTTAAATTCAAATAAACGCGTGCTTTCAAACTCACCAGAAGCCAGAAAGTTTACAAAGTAATTAATTCAACTTAAAGAATCGTTCCGATTCCTGCACATATAAACCCTACTAATGGGCACACTATAACTGGCCATAAGATACAATGCTCTGGAATACCCAAAGTTAGCATCCATTTTTTATTGTTCCACGCATCACAATGTTCAGTTCCCTTTATTATCAGTTTCTCTTTATACTTTTCTCTAAATAACCAATC
>JAZODQ010000120.1:0-55286 GCA_045597105.1 Acetatifactor sp. | reverse complement strand
TCCGAAAAAGATGTGACGCAGTGGCTTGAGGCTGCTTGTATTCCGGTTATTCAGGTAGATGGTACGCAATCAATAGAAAATAGTGTTCAAGCAATAATTGGCTTATTAGCGGAGCGTTACGGATGTGCATCCGGTGCTGCCGGAGAAGTGTTAAAAGGATTTTGAAGGAGGTCAGTTATTATGAAATGTCCTTACTGTGGAGAAGAAATGCAAAAAGGTGTGATACAGACGGGGGATGCCCTGAGTTCCTATACCAAAGTAGGTGAAATCGTAGTGTGGATTCCGGAAAGTGAAAGTAAGAAATTCATCCCAAATAATACCGTACATTTGGATGTAAATGCAGAAGGGTACTACTGTAAAAAGTGTGCCAAGGCAGTGGCTGTATTTAATGAGCGAGGAGTAGGATTTTGGCAGTAAAGAATGAGATTTATAGCCAAATATTGTGGCAGAAGAGTAAAAGTCTATATATAGTCCAAACATTTCCTTGCTATGCTTTTCTTGAAGTGATACAATCAAGAAAAGCATATTTTTTTCATATCATATTGTAATTCTTTTATGGCATAAGATGCCATTTGCTATAAGGGCGGTCAGCCTGTCTGAAAATCTATGCTTATTCCGTTTATAAAATTGAAGAGGCAGGAGATTTTCAGTATGTAAATACACAGTTTCCTGCGAAAGGAGTGTGTATGGACAAGGATTCGGTAAGAAAGCGTTGTCTGAGTGATAATGACCGTTTTGCAGATTTGCTTAATGGTTTATTATTTGATGGCCGACAGCAGGTAAAAGCAGGAGATTTACAAACTCTGGATACACAGTATAGTATGCTGAGTGGCAGGAAACGATACAGGGATCTGGTCAAAAAAGCTACGTTTGATGTGAACTTTGCAGTATTCGGTATTGAAAATCAGGAAGAGGTGCACTATCTCATGCCTCTGCGTAATATGGTCTATGACAGTGCAGAATATGAGCGCCAGGCAGCTACCGTCAGTAAGGGGCATAATAAAAGTGATGGACGCAGTTCGGCAGCATTTTTGTCAGGTTTTACATGTGAGGACAGATTAAAACCATGTATTACAATTGTGCTATATTATGGTGAGGAGTGGACCGGTAGCAGGGATTTGCACGGCATTCTTGATTTTACCAATATACCGAAGGAACTGCATCCCTATATAAATAATTATTTCGTTCATGTATTTGAGATACGTAAGTTAGAAAACACAGAGGTGTTTCGAACGGACTTACGGCAAATTTTTGAGTTCATCAAATATTCTAAAGATAAGGAACGATTAAAGAAATTGCTTCAGAGTGATCCGGCGTACAGTCATATGGATGAGGATGCATTTGATATGATTGTGGCCGGCACGGGGGCAAGGGGATTAATCAAAGTATATAATAACGAGGCTGAGAATGGAGGAGTGGATATGTGTCAGGCGCTGACTGAGATGTTGCAGGACGAGAGAAATGAAGGGCGAATTGAAGGAAGAGAAGAAGGCCGTGAAGAAGGTCGTGAAGAGGGAATGCTTTTGACTGCCAGAATATTTAAGTCCGTGCGTAAAGGGAATACAGATGAACAGACGGCTAAGCTATGTGAATGTACGGTGGAAGAAGTGTTACATGTGCGAAAGACTTTTGAAATATAAGGCAATCCGGTCATAACAAAGTGATTACCCCTTGACAAATCCCTGCAAAATAGCATATAGTCATAGTATGTTTAATGGCTGAGACGAAGAGGAGTACGGATTACCCCTTGACAGAGAGGGCGGCTACCCGGTAGCGGGTGTTGAGAGGCTGCTTAAAGGAAGGGATGCGGAAGGTAGCTTCTGAGCCGGAGCGCTGAAGTGATGGGCAGGCATATGCCGGGCCCGGCAAACAGTAGGTGTTCCCGATTTATCCACGTTACAGGATAGGACTTTGTAGGAAGTCACGGAGGCAGCATAAGCTGTGAACAAAGGTGGTACCGCGTTAATGACGCCCTTTGCAGATATTTTTATCTGTAAAGGGCTTTTCTTATGTAAAGAAAGGAGCCCAATATGAGCAAAGAACTGGCAAAAACCTATGATCCTCAGGGTATAGAGGATAAGTTGTATGAAAAATGGCTGGAAAAGAAGTACTTCCATGCCGAAGTGGATTATTCCAAGAAACCTTTTACAATCGTAATTCCCCCTCCAAATATTACAGGTCAGCTGCACATGGGACACGCACTTGACAATACCATGCAGGATATTCTGATTCGTTTCAAGAGAATGCAGGGTTATAATGCGCTGTGGCAGCCCGGTACTGACCATGCAAGTATTGCAACAGAGGTTAAGATTATTGAAAAGCTGAAAGAAGAAGGCATCGACAAGCAGGATTTGGGACGTGAGAAGTTCTTAGAGAGAGCCTGGGAGTGGAAAAAAGAGTACGGCGGACGTATTATCTCCCAGTTAAAGAAGCTGGGTTCCTCCTGTGACTGGGACAGAGAACGTTTCACCATGGACGAGGGCTGTAACAGAGCCGTTACCGAAGTATTCGTAAAGATGCATGAAAAAGGTTATATTTATAAAGGTTCCAGAATTATCAACTGGTGTCCTGTTTGTAACACCTCCATTTCCGATGCAGAAGTAGTTTATGAGGAGCAGGCAGGTCATTTCTGGCATATCAAATATCCTGTAATGAACGAGGACGGTACACCTTCCGATACAGAATTTTTGACTTTTGCAACTACCAGACCGGAGACCATGCTGGGTGATACTGCTGTAGCCATTCATCCCGAGGATGAAAGATATCAGCATTTGATCGGCAAGAGTGTTATGCTGCCTTTGATGAACAGAGTGATTCCCATTGTTACCGATACCTATGTAGACAAAGAGTTCGGTACCGGTGTTGTTAAGATTACCCCCGCTCATGACCCTAACGACTTTGAAGTTGGTAAGAGACATGATCTGCCTATTATCAATGTCATGAATGATGATGCTACCATCAACAAAAACGGTGGCAAGTTCGAGGGTATGGGACGTTATGAAGCCAGAAAGGCAATCGTAGAAGAACTGGATTCCATGGGCCTGTTAGTGAAGATTGAGGATTATTCCCACAATGTAGGTACCCATGACAGATGTAAGACAACTATCGAGCCTATGGTAAAAGAGCAGTGGTTTGTAAAGATGGATGAGCTGATTAAGCCTGCAGTGGAGGCTGTTAAGAGCGGTGATATCCAGCTGATTCCCGAGAGAATGGAAAAGACCTATTATAACTGGACCGACAATATCCGCGACTGGTGTATCAGCCGTCAGCTGTGGTGGGGACATCGTATCCCTGCTTACTACTGTGCTGAGTGTGGTGAGGTAACCGTTGCCAAGGAAGCACCCTGCTGTTGTCCTAAGTGTAACAGCACCAAGCTGACTCAGGATCCCGATACTTTGGATACCTGGTTCTCCTCCGCACTGTGGCCTTTTGAAACACTTGGCTGGCCTGAAATGACAGAGGATCTGAAGTACTTCTATCCTACAGATGTACTTGTAACCGGTTATGATATTATTTTCTTCTGGGTTATCCGTATGATTTTCTCCGGCTTCGAGCAGATGGGCGAGAAACCATTCAAGACCGTATTATTCCACGGTCTGGTACGTGACAGCCAGGGACGCAAGATGTCCAAGTCTCTGGGTAATGGTATCGATCCTCTGGAGATTATTGAACAGTACGGTGCAGATGCTTTGCGTCTGACCCTGATTACCGGTAATGCACCCGGTAACGACATGCGTTTCTACTATGAGAGAGTGGAAAACAGCCGTAACTTTGCAAATAAAGTATGGAATGCTTCCCGTTTCATTATGATGAATATGGATGGCAAGGACGTAACCGTTCCCGCAGCATCTGCATTGCAGCCTGTAGACAAATGGATTCTGTCCAAGCTGAATACTCTGATCAAAGATGTTACTGACAATATGGAAAGCTTCGAGCTTGGTATTGCGGTACAGAAGGTATATGACTTTATCTGGGATGAATTCTGCGATTGGTATATCGAGATGGTAAAACCCCGTCTGTACAATACGGATGATGCAGAGAGCCAGAATGCGGCACTGTGGACCTTAAAGACCGTGCTGATTGATGCGCTGAAGCTCTTACATCCTTACATGCCTTTTATTACTGAGGAAATCTTCTGTACACTGCAGAGTGAAGAAGAATCCATTATGATCAGCAGCTGGCCTGTTTATAGTGAGGACAGATGCTATGCCAAGGAAGAAAAGGATATTGAGACCATCAAGGAGGCAGTTCGTGGTATCAGAAATATCCGTACCGAGATGAACGTAGCACCCAGCCGTAAGGCAAATGTATATGTAGTAAGTACCGATGACGGAATTCTGGATACCTTTACTGAAGGTAAGCTCTTCTTTGCATCCCTGGCTTATGCAAACGAAGTAATGATGCAGAAGGATAAGGAAGGTATCGCAGCGGATGCAGTATCCGTAGTGATTCCCGGAGCGACTCTGTACATTCCTTTCGCTGAACTGGTTGATATTGCACAGGAAATCGAGCGTCTGACCAAGGAACAGAAGCGCCTTGAGGGTGAGCTTGCACGTGTAAACGGTATGCTCTCCAATGAAAGATTCATTTCCAAGGCACCGGAAGCGAAGATTGCAGAGGAAAAGGAAAAGCTGGCGAAATATACACAGATGATGGAGCAGGTGGTTTCACGTCTGGAACAGCTTCGTAAGTAAATTTAAGATTTTCCGTCAAAAAGGGGTCCGTACAGGGAGGTTTGTCGAATTATCCCTACGGATTCCCTGTTTTTCGGAATAAAAGCATTGATTTTTCTGTGGTGTATAGGTATTATTAGTATGTGGATTTACACATTAGGTTAGAAAAGTACGGATTCTCCATTGATTTGGAAAGGTTTGGTTTAAAATGATAAATTTTGAAGAAGAATTAAAGAAATTCAATCCCAGCCTTGAGGTAGAGGATGCTGTGGAAGCTATTTATAATCAGGATTTGACCGATATGGCTGACTTATTGGTGAAGATGCTGAAGGAATCTGAGGAAAAGAACGAGCAATAGGATATAGAGAGGTGTAGCATGTTTTGTTATAATTGCGGCTGTCATTTATCAGAACATGATTTTTGTACCGCTTGTGGCGCGGATGTCTCCCTTTACAAAAAGATAATGCATGTATCCAATATGTATTATAACGAAGGACTGGAGAGAGCCGGCGTCAGGGATTTATCCGGTGCAATTACAAGTTTACGACAGAGTCTTAAGTTTAATAAAAATAATATTGAAGCACGTAATCTTCTGGGGCTGGTATATTTTGAAACAGGAGAGGTGGTTGCGGCTCTTAGTGAGTGGGTTATCAGTAAGAATTTACGTCCCGAGAAAAATATTGCGGACAATTATATCGAGATGATCCAGTCCAATGCAGGACGTCTGGATTCTATCAATCAGACGATTAAAAAGTACAATCAGGCGTTGGCTTATTGTCTGAATGACAGTAAGGATCTGGCGGTTATCCAGCTGAAAAAGGTATTGTCTTTAAATTCGAAATTTGTGCGTGCCCATCAGTTGCTGGCACTTTTATATATTGAGAACGAACAGTGGGAAAAGGCCCGCAGAGAGTTAAATAAATGTATTGATATTGACCGTAATAATACACAGACCCTGCGCTATATGAAAGAAGTAGAGAGCATGCTGGCTGCTGATGAAAGCGAAGGTAATGTGGGTAAGAGTAAGAAGGATGATGTGGTCCGTTATCAGAGTGATAACGAGATTATCATACAGCCCATGAGTGTGAAGGAACCTAAGAGTAATCTGTTGTCCAATCTGATTAATGTGGCAGTGGGCCTGGTAATCGGGTTGGCAGCCATGTATTTCCTGGTGGTGCCCTCTGCAGTTATGAATGCGGAGAACGAGGCAAAGAAGGAGATTACTGAGCTGGGGGATGAGATGGATATCAAAACCCGCCGGGTACAGGAGCTGGAAAAGCAGGTGAAGGATCTGACTGCTGAGAATGCCGAAATTGCAGGCAAACTGGAAGGGTATGTGGGCAAGGACGGCACACTGAATAATGTGGATTATCTGCTGAATGCGGCAAAGCATTATCTGGAAAAGCAGGATCTGGAACTGACAGCCCAGCAGCTGGACTTAATTGATAAGGATTTGGACCCGGAGGAGACCTCCGAAAGCTTTAAGAGTCTTTATGATTTGCTCTTACAGACCATTGGTCCTGATTTAAGTGATAAGTATTATGATGAGGGTTATACCGCATACAGAAACGAGGATTTTGCTACGGCAATCACTTTGTTTGATAAGGCGGTTTACTACGATGCTACAAATGTGGATGCATTATATAATTTGGGTAATGCATATCGTCGCAATGAGGATACACAAAAAGCCATCGATACGTTTGATAAGGTAATAGAGCTCTTTCCGAATACAGAGAGAGCAAGACGCTCCAAGCAATACAGGGATACATTGGCTCAGGAGCTGACCAATTAACAGAATGTACAGAAGTTTACAAAGTACTAACGAAGGATCTGCAATATTTGCAGGTCCTTTTGTATTGTAAAAAAGTCGTATAAAGGGAATTTTTGTCGGAAAGGATGGAAAGGAAAAATGGAAGAATTTCACGTAATTGAAAATTGCCTGATGATTAAATTGCCGGAAGAAATCGATCATCACAGGGCGGGGTATATCGCGGAGCGGGCAGACTGCTACATTGCACAGAGTGCGGTGGAAAATGTAGTTTTTGACTTCGAAGATACCAAATTTATGGATTCCTCAGGGATTGGAATTATAGCCGGCAGGTACAAGCAGATATCCTGTCTGGGAGGGAAGGTTTATGCCATTCATGTGAATAAGCAAATCGGCAGAATGCTGAGCATGTCAGGAATAAACAGACTGGTGGATGTAAGATAATATGCGGGGGACAACCTCAGATAGGAGTAGAGATGAAAAACGAAATTGAACTTTATTTTGACGGAATATCAAATAACGAAGGACTGGCAAGAGTGACTGTGGCCGCATTTGTGGCACATTTAAATCCCACGTTGGAGGAGTTGGCGGATATTAAAACGGCAGTTTCTGAAGCTGTGACCAATTCCATTATACACGGGTATGAAAATTATCAGGGGTACGGCAAATACAATAGCAGCGTACCTGCCTTCGTACCGATGCATCCGGGTAAAGTGCGGCTGTATTGTCTGCTGGAGAAGGATGTGTTACATATCGAAGTGTCCGATGAGGGCAAGGGTATTGAAAACATTGATAAAGCTATGGAACCCCTATATACCACGAAGCCGGAGCTGGAGCGTTCCGGTATGGGGTTTGCTTTTATGGAGGCCTTTATGGATGATTTGGAGGTGGAGAGCCGTCCGGGACAAGGGACTACGGTGCGTATGATGAAAAAGATGGCTGCAGGGCCATGGTTTGATAAGGAGGATGAGTGAGGCTGTAAAAGGCTGTTTTAAAACCGTGATCGAACAGATAGAAAGGAATGGTGCATGAGAGGATGGAAGAGGTAGAACAGCTCATTGCAAGGTCGAGGTCGGGGGATAAGGCAGCCAGAAAATTGCTGATAGAAAACAATTTAGGATTGGTTCATCACATTGTGCGCAGATTTGTGGGACGAGGTTATGAATTAGAGGATTTATTTCAAATAGGTACCATTGGACTAATGAAGGCCATAGATAATTTTAATCTGGAATTACAGGTGAAATTCTCTACATATGCGGTGCCAATGATTTCCGGCGAAATCAAAAGGTTTCTCAGAGACGACGGACTTATCAAGGTATCCAGGACCATTAAGGAGAATGGACTCAAACTAAAGATAGCCAGAGAAAAACTGCAAAGCAGTCTGGGAAGAGAGCCGGACATGCGTGAATTGGTACAGGAAACGGGACTATCAGAGGAAGATGTGGTACTGGCTATGGAGGCAGGAATTCAGGTAGAGTCCATCTACAGTGCAGTATATCAGGATGACGGCAGTGAAGTATATCTGGTGGACAAGGTGGTACAACGTAGCGGCGGTGTGGGTAGCAGGCTTGTGGGCGGTGATTGCAGCGGCGATGAGGAAAAGGAAAAGCTTTTGAATCACATGCTTTTACAGGAACTGTTGCAGGAACTTTCGGAGGAGGAGCGACAACTGATTCTGCTTCGCTATTTTGAAAATAAGACCCAGGTGGAAATTGCAGGACTTCTGGGAACCAGTCAGGTGCAGGTCAGTCGTATGGAAAAGCGGATATTGCTCAAACTACGGGAACGGGCCGCTGTATGATGCGCATATAGGAGCGTATATTAAGTTTTTATAAACCTTCAGAAAAACCTTTCTTTTCAGATGGTTTTCGTTTATGATAGAAGATGACGAGAAATGATGAAAAACATCGAAAAGGGAGGTACTGATGAAAAATAATCAAAAAATGACTTATATATTATCTATACTGGGATGCGTGCTGATGACAGTAATGATTCTTTACTTTGGTATATCCCTGTATCTGAAGATGACGGATTCTGAGCCTGCAGTAAGCAATCAGGTGGTGCAACAGGGTTATACACAAGAGGAACTGGATCATGCAGTACAGGAAGCAATCGCACAGTATGAGGCGCAGATAGAGAGTTCAGCAGGTCCTTCTTCTGCAGATGAGGTGCTCCAGACCTTAAAGACGGAGATTAAGAGCGGTACTACTTTGGTACAGGCTCTGCGTAAAGTGTATAAGGATGAAATCGTTCTGGCATCCGGTGGAGAGTACCACTTTGTGCCCATATCCGATACATTAGCTAAAAACGATTATAAGATGGAAAATCTGAGTATACTGGAAAACGGAGAATTGCAATATTATGTAAATGATGCGTTGGTTTCTCATAAGGGAATTGATGTGTCTAAGCATAATGGCACAATTGACTGGCAGAAGGTAGCCGATGACGGCGTGGAATTTGCGTTTATCAGAGTCGGTAATCGCGGCTATGGTGTGGAAGGTAAGCTTCTGGAGGATACCCAGTTCGACATCAATGTAGCAGACGCAACCAAGGCAGGTATTAAGGTGGGAGTATACTTCTATTCCCAGGCCATTACCGAAGCAGAGGTTCTGGAAGAGGCTGAACTGGTGCTGCGTAAAATTGCACCTTACCAGATTGACTGTCCCATCGTATATGATGTGGAAAAGGTAAGTGGTGCCGACGGCAGAATGAATAATATTTCTGTGGAAGAACGCACACGATTTACCAAACTGTTCTGTGAAACCATTGAAAAAGCAGGATACAAGCCCATGGTCTACCTGAATATGGAGATGGGTGCTCTGATGTTGGATTTGGCCCAGTTAGAAGAGTATGACAAATGGTTTGCATACTACAATCAGGATTTCTACTTCCCCTATGCATACAAGGCATGGCAGTACAGTGATAAGGGAAGAGTAAACGGTATTACCGGCGAGGTTGATTTGAACATCGCATTTGAACCACTGTGGGATTAAATTCCACCTTTTAACACCCAAATCAATTACAAAGAATAAATTTCAAATAAAGGCACATAATAGTCAAAAACAAGTGACTGTTATGTGCTTTTTGCGTGCATCGAGCCAGGTGAATCTGCCGTGGCATGGGCTATGGGTGTAGCCCTATTTTTAACTCACTTCGTGTCAGCAGTTGTCTAAGCGAATGTGAACTAACATAATCCAAAGCTGCCAGGCACGCATCAAAAGGTACATCCTTGTACCTCTTGTGCTCGGGCTACATTCATGTAGCCCGGTCTTGTAGACTGGCATTTGCTAAGACAATGGTATGACACTGCGCGAATTGTTAAAAATAAGGTTACACCCATAGTCAATGCCACGGCAGGATAAAGGCAGAATGGAGAACTTATAGATGGAACTGGTTGAAATAGTAAAAAGTATAGGTCTGGGGTTCTTTGGGTTATGCTATGGTTTTTTGTCCTCGGCAGGGGTGTTTACAGTACTGGTGGCGGTAAGTCTGGTGCCGCGATTTGCAGGTAGGACACATACGGCCGCCCATGTAAAACGCTATGAAGATATGGTGGTGCTGGGTACCATCATAGGTGGTCTGCTGACGGTATTTGAGAAGTATTGTCACCTGGGAGAATCCTGGATTGATTTTTGCCGGGAGAATTGGGGACCGGGAATTGTACTCGGTCAATGGACCGGAGTACTGCTTCAGGCCATATTTGGCCTGGCCTGTGGTATTTTTGTGGGTTGTCTGGCGTTGGCCATTGCTGAGATGCTGGACAGCATACCCATATTTTTCAGAAGAGTAGGCTTCCAAGGAGGAGTCAGCAGGGTGGTTTTTGCGGTGGCCATGGGTAAAGTGGCAGGTTCCGTAGTATATTTTTTATGGGAGTTTGCAGGACGATGACAACGACAGTGTATTTAAAATGCCGGAGAAATGTACTGAGTCAAAAACCGGATATTTATATGAAGGATGTGGCTGCACTGCGCTGTGCAGACCCTCATGTATCTGCCAGATTGAATGCACTTAAGGTGCACCATTTTACCACGAAAGAACCACAGCGGTGTATACTCAGCACACTGCGCCTGATTGAGTTAATAGAAGAAAATTGCCCGGGGGCTACCGTAGATGTGATTGGTGAAAGTGATGTGTTGATAGAATGGCTTCAAAAGCAGAGACCGGCATGGATACAAAAGCTGTTGGTGATTTTTGTATGCATCATTTGCTTTTGCGGTACGGCGTTTACTATTATGTCCTATCATAACGATGTGGCGATTAATACCCTTTTTGCCATTATTTACAGAAATGTAATGGGACGGGAACCGGCCGGGTTTACCGTATTGGAAGTGACTTATTCCATCGGACTGGCGCTGGGTATTATTGTGTTCTTCAATCATGTGGGACCTAAGAAAATAACGAAAGACCCTACGCCTATAGAAGTTTCCATGAAAATATACGAAGAAGATGTGGATAGAAGTATTATAGATGTTGCTGAGAGATCAGGTTGGGAAATTGATAGAGCGTCCCAGGATCATCAGTTAAAGAAATAGGAGAATGTGTATGAGTATGAATGAACAGGAAAAAAAGGAATATGAGAAATATGTAACTTCGGTAACACCAACGCACAGTCTGGCACTTCAGATGCTGAAAGCGTTTATTGTGGGAGGTATCATATGTACCATCGGACAGGTCATCATTAATACGGCAACCAATATGGGAGCGGACAAGGAAACAGCCGGAAGCATATGTTCCCTGTTGTTGGTATTACTTTCTGTACTGCTGACCGGTTTCAATATTTTTCCGCGAATTGCAAAGTGGGGCGGTGCCGGTGCATTGGTTCCTATTACCGGGTTTGCCAACAGTGTGGCTTCACCTGCAATTGAATATCAGAAAGAAGGACAGGTCTTCGGTATTGGTTGTAAGATTTTTACCATTGCAGGTCCGGTAATTTTGTACGGAATCTTTGCAAGCTGGGTGTTGGGGACATTGTACTGGCTGGCTAATGCCTTAGGATTGCAGCTGTGGTAGTTGAGTGGTTTAGAGCCGCTAATGCGGCAGAAAGAGGAGGAAAGATGGATAGCAAGTGGTCAATCGGAAAAGAAGGTACTATGCCGGTGGGATTTGGCTTGTCTCTCGCTGCAAATGAAAAGGCAATGGAGGCATTTGCGGCTATGAGTGAGTCGGAAAAGGAAGCAACTGTGGAGAAGAGCCGCCAGATGCATAGTAAGAAGGAGATGAAACAGTTTGTGAATAGTCTGGGGGAGGGCAGAGAGAAATAGTATGAAGGATGGTAATTAATTACTTTGATGATATATACAGAAATGTGTTGTTAATGCAGCAAGAATGCAAAAATGTTAGGAGAATTGAGGGCATTGGGGCATACAGAGTAAAAACATTGTATCAATGCCCTGTAGAAGGGAAAAATGGCAGGAGATAGAAGGTATTTGGGGCATATAGGGCAGAAATATTATGCCAATGCCCCGCAAAATGAAGAAAATGGGGCATCAGAATGAAAAAAAATCTTGTTATGCCCATTTGAAGGTAATATGTAGCATAAAGTGCGTTAAAATGGGGCATACGGACTCAAAAAGATACTTATATGCCCCAGATTTGTTGTGTAATAAAGGTAGAAGAAGATATCGGTTACATTGCTTATAAAGGAGCTTTGAATAGATACTATAACCTACCCTATTTTATTAATCGTGAGGTATATGGTTTTAAAGAAAATATTTTTGAATGGTGTTTTCAATTGTTTCGAAACTCAAAGGGTTATCTTTTGTTTCATAGGTAGTAATTAGTTGAATATTGGGAATGATACCATGGGAAGTATAGAGCTGTAGCTTTGAACACATATTTTTGCAATAAGTTGGGTCATCCATTAGACCAAAATGCTCCCAGTAATATATTTTACCGGTCTGCGGATGGCGAACAGTAAAGTCCGGATAAATGGTAGATTCACTTAGGTGGAGTGCACATTCGTAACGAAAAGGTATTCGGTTGGTATGAAGTACCATATCGATCAGAGCTTCGGACTTAGAACGTACGAAGTTGCCGGAGCTGGTTTTGTGAATCAATTGTTCGGGATGTTTACTATTGGATTCATAAGGAGAAGTCATCCAATCATGCAGTTTTTGTGAGGTGGGTTGAAAGTAAGGGGAGAGAAGTTTTTGATATTCTGATTGGTCAGTTAACATTTTCTCAGCTGTATTAATATTAGAATCGTGGTATCGGAGATAAAGTTCGATTGCATTTTTTTCGTGTGTCAGATATTTCAGTTGTTCTGTTAGATATTTTTTGAGAGCTAACTGTTCAGCCAGACTGCGGTTTTTCTTGGGGATATAAGTTGGGATGTGACCGTCGCTTTGATACCATTTGTAGCGATTGCCGTTGCGGGTGCAGATGATTTTACCAGATGGAAGTGTTTGGAGTTTAGATTGTAAAGACCTGATTTGTTCTTCCAGCCGAAGATGCTCGGCCAACATTCGTTCATAGATTATAATAATTACCTCCTTTACATAAATAAGTAACAATATTAAATCATAGAGAAAAAAAGAAGTAAAGAAATTTTAATCATAAACTTGTCATATTCTACACATAGCAAACATATAATTTACATAGGTGTTAAAAGAATACCGAATTTTGTTTGTGAATGAGAGGAGTAGATATGAAAAGCAAACTTGTAAAAAAACTTTTGGTAGGTTCCCTGGCAGTGACCATGGTATTTGGACTGGCTGCGTGTGGAGGGGATGGCAGTTCCACGGATGCATCCATTCAGACGATTGAGAGCTATCCTTTGGAGAATAGTGCAGTGATGGATGGAAATGTGCCGGATAGTACCGTTCAGCCCAATACCGGGGCTACAGAGTCCGTGGAGAGCAGTGAGGCGACTACTGTATCTGAAAGCAACGTAAGCGAACTGTCCGAAACGGAGGGGACTGATGTGGCTGTTATGAATGGTGAGGACAGCGCAGTTTTAACCGGTATCTGGCAGCTGGATAACGTAAAAAATGACAGTGTAGTATTGGAGACGCTGTTCGGAAGCGGCTTGGAAGAGGGAAATAGTTTGGAATTAAAGGAAGACGGCATGTTCAGCTATTATATCGGTATCGATGTTGGCGGTGACGGTACCTACGAACAGACAGAGAATACGGTAACTGCAAATGTTACTACATATATGGATCAGATGGAAGAGGCAGTGCAGCTGCAGGTACAGCAGGAAGAGGGGCAGACCTATCTGGTAATGGATTACAATGGTGAGACCTTATATTGGTCTCAGTCTGAGTAAGTGATAATTGAATAATGCGAATTTAATATAAAGCGTGGGATTTGAAGTGATTCAAAGACCACGCTTTTATAAATTAAAAAATATACTTGACAAACTTATATCGCAGTGCTATATATAAAGTATCACGATATATTGCAGTACGATATATCGAGGTGAAATATAAAGGAAGTATATTGTAAAGGAGTACGAAAGGAGGAAAAGTAATTGGACGCACACATTAAGAAAGTATATGTTCCAATGACAGAAACAGGGTTTTATATACTGTTGTGTATGCAGGAGGAGAGTCATGGTTACGGTATCGTGCAAAAGGTCAGTGAACTGACAGGCGGAGAGATACTGTTAAGTCCGGGAACCATGTACGGAAGTCTGGGAAAGATGGAAAAGGATGGGCTGATTCGATTTGTCAGAGAAGAGGACAAGAGAAAACTGTATCATATTACAGAACTGGGAAGAGAAGTGTTACAGTTGGAAATCAGACGCATCAAACGTTTATATGAGAGCATTGGAATATTAGGCTACTTGGATGAAACAGGGAAAGGATGGTACGATAATGATGAACAGAAAAAATGAGTTTAGATTCTTCACTATATATCAATATGAGGAGGAGCAGGAATATTTGCGCAGGCGCCATCAGGAAGGATGGAAATTTACCGGTGTAACATTTCCCGGAATTTACCACTTTGCACAATGTGAGCCGGAGGATGTAGTTTACCAGTTGGATTACAATCAAAGGCGCATTGAGAACATGAGTGAGTATATCAAGATGTATAGTGATTGCGGTTGGGAATACATATGTGACATGATGGGTTACAGTTACTTTAGAAAACCAGCGCTTGAGATGTGTGGCCAGGAGGAAATCTTTAATGATGATGATTCCAAAAGAGATATGCTGGACAGAGTATTTAAGGGAAGAATGATTCCTTTAATTGTAATTTTTTTCCTGATTATTATTCCACAGATGCTAATGTGGACGGCAATGCCCATAGCAGAGGCAATTGGACTCAAAATATTGTATACAGTCATATTTGTATTGTACGTAACTATATTTGTGAAATATGTCATGATGTATCGGAGATATACAAGGCGATAGCAAGTAGCCGGTGTTGGGGAAGAATATCTCCGTGTATACATGATGGAACAAGAAAATGCCGCCCGAATTTCCGGGCGGCATTATTTACATAAAAAACATATTCACAATCATTGCATCTTCTTCTTCCTTACGTATCTTTTCCAGTTCTTCTCCTGTATATTGTCTCTTCAGCCTTTTGCCGCATACAGGGCATTTTTTCATGGTTTCTTCATACTGCTGGTTACATTTGGGACAAACATGAATCATAATCCAAGACCTCCTTACTCTAAAAAGAACAACTGCTCCACAGGCGTCTTCAGTACCAGCGCAAGGCGCATGGCCAGCTCCAGGGATGGGTTGTATTTATTGTTTTCGATGGCAATGATGGTCTGTCTGGTAGCACCTACCAGACTGGCCAAATCTTCCTGGCGGATGCCCAGTTCCTTTCGTATCTTTTTAATATCATTTCTCATTGTAGTATACCTGCCTGGAAGAGTGTGTAGCGCAGTACGCCCGCCAGAAGGACTGCAACCACAGCAGCAAGCACGATGATTACAATACCCAGAGCCAGTCGGCCGGGGCGTTTCGCTTTTTGTTCGGCTACATATTCTTCGTCGTCTGCGGTGGCACGTCCGGTCAGGATGCGTCTGCTGATGTCTTCGACGCAGATGGAACCCAAAAAGAGAAGCCAGGGAAGGATATTGCCCTGATAATCGTAGCTTGCGGCTGCCTGAATTAAGTCGATAATTACCCAGGCCAGTAGTGCGGTCTGCGTAAAAAGCTGGGCATAGCTTTTGGACCTTAAAGAGATGTGCATTTCCATTTCATCCATGGGTTGAAAACCCAAGGCTTTCATCAAACGTTTCATGATAAGATACCTCCTAAAATGTAAAAGTAGTTTTACATTTTTAGTATAATGGATGAAGAATAAAATGTAAAGATGTTTTTACATTTTAGAGTAATAAATATTTGAAATTAACTAAAAAGTACCGGATACTATCAAAAAACTGCGCCTTACACCGGCGCATATTGCGTAGATTCGTGAGGCTTGTTAAAATGATGGCATAGCAAAGGCAGTATGACAATTGGGATGTTATTAGGAGAGGAACCATGAAAATTACGGTAAACAAAATAGCTGTGGGAGAGGATGAGGTAATCGTGAATTACCGGGAGATGACACCGCAGATACAGCGAATTTTGGATGTATTATATGAAAAAGAACACCGGATGATCGGGTGGAAGGAACGGCAGCAGTACCTGCTGTCTGTCTCGGATATTTTGTATCTGGAGAGTGTAGATAATAAGGTGTATGCTTATACTTCGGATCAGGTATATGGTGTGGATTTGACATTGGCGGAAGCAGAGAAGAGATTGGATGAGCGAGTTTTCTTCAGATGCAGTAAGTCCATGATTATCAATATCTGTCGGGTGCAAAGACTGCAAAGCCTGCCGGGAAATCGTATAGATGCCCAGATGGAGAATCAGGAGCATGTAATGATTTCCAGAACTTATGCATCATCATTTCGGAAACGATTGAAAGGAGGGCGTAACAATGAATGAAAAAGACAAATTGGCAAAGGCAGAAAGAGTGGGTATCTCTCTTTTTGAGAAAATATTGTCTCGCGAAATAGCAATTGATTTTAAAGCCTGCTTATATTTTTTCTGCATCGCTTTTTTTTACTGCATATATCGTATTGCCACAGGCTCTGCGGTAGCGGATATTTTGCATCTGGCTGAAATGATTGCTGCCACTTATGTAATGGGGTACTTCCAGGTGTATCTGCTGGGAAATTTTGATGAGGCTGATAAGCTGGGAAAAAGAGAATGGGGAGCAATGCTCCTTTGTTCTGCCATATATGGTCTGTTAAGCAGGATATGGGGCTGGTTTGACGGACAATGGCTTGTGATAGGAGGATTTGCAGTATTTGTTTTCATTTGCTATATTTGCATGTTTCTCACTTATAAGATGAAACGGAACATTGATACCAAAGTTTTGAATGATGATTTACAGGCTTTTAAGAGGGGGGACTATAGAACGTGAATAATGTGATTGAAATCAGCGGATTAACCAAGTTTTATGGTAAACACAGGGGGGTAGAACAGATAAGTTTTTCTGTGAAGGAAGGAGATATTTATGGATTTCTCGGACCCAATGGAGCCGGAAAGTCTACAACAATACGTTCCATGCTGGGACTGCTTCGTTATGATGCCGGAGAAATCAGGATTTTGGGAAAAGATATGAAAAAGCAGGGGGAGGAAATTTTACGGGATGTGGGCTATATGCCTGCCGAAGCAATGTTTTATCCCGGGATGAAGGTGGAGGAAATTATAAGGATGGCAGCACGCATGCGAAAGGTGGATTGCAGGGAGGAAGCAGAAAAACTGTGTGAACGTCTGCAGGTCAATACAGGAAAAAGAGTCAATGAGCTTTCTCTGGGGAATCGAAAAAAAGTAAGCATTGTGTGCGCCATGCAGCATAGGCCCAGACTGTTTGTTTTTGATGAACCCACCAGTGGTCTGGATCCACTGATGCAGAGCGAGTTTTTTAAACTAATAGCAGAGTATGTGGCAGAAGGCGCTACATGTCTGTTATCTACCCATGTTTTGTCAGAAGTAAAGAAGTATTGTAAAAACGTAGCCATTATGAAGGAAGGACGTTTGCAACGTGTAGATACAGTGGAGCAGTTGACTGCTACCAGCGCGAAGCATATACGCCTGATAAGAAACGGAAAAGAAGAAAGCTTTGTATTCAGAGGAAGGATACAGGATTTATTTGCAGAGCTTGCTACACAGGATGTGGAAGATATCTGGATAGAGGAGCCTTCTTTGGATGAAATATTTATGCATTATTATGAGTGATGAAGTAGCCGGAGGGTAGGTTTATGCTGACATTATTTAGACATGAGATAAAAGAAAATGTAAAGAGTTTGCTTATATGGGCATTGACGGTGGGAGGTCTGGGATTTTGTTGTATATTGCTCTATGAAAGTATGGAAGGCAGTATGGCGGATATGGCAGAAAGCTTTGCACAGCTGGGAGCCTTTTCAGAAGCATTTGGCATGACCCGGCTGAGCATTGCTACATTGGCCGGATTTTATGCTACAGAGGTAGGGACTGTACACTCCTTGGGCGGGGCTATGTTTGCGGCACTTGTGGGAACAGAGATGCTTTCCAAAGAGGAGGATGGGCACACGGGGGAATTCCTTTTAACATTGCCGATCTGTAGAAAGAAGGTAACTACAGTAAAATATCTGGCGGTGCTTTTGGTTATCATATTGTTCAATGTAGCATGTGTGCTTCTGTATGTGGGCGGCTTTATGATATTAGGCGAGCATATTGAATGGAGAGAGTTTATGATGTTCCATTTGCTGCAGACTGTGATGCAGATGCAGATTGGAAGCATGTGTTTTCTGTTGTCATCCTGTACCAAAAAGAATCTGCCGGGGGCGGGTCTGGGTATCGCCCTTTTATTATATATATTTGACCTTATGAGCAGGGTGATTCCAAAATTAGAAGATTATCAATGGATGACACCCTATTCTTACGCAAATGCAGCGAATATTTTTAGTACGGGAGAGGTGTACCGAAGCGCGCTGCTGTTCGGCTTGACCATCATCCTATTATCGGTTGCGGGAGCTGTGATAATCTATGATAAAAAGGACTTGGCGGCATAGAGTTTCAAAAACCTGAAATAGTCTATATATAGCCTTGTAATTCCTCCCTTCAAGTGCTAAAATTTATCTAGCATCTTGGGGGAGGTGTTCTGTTCTACAAAAGGGGAATCTTACCAGGTGCAGCAAATCTTATGCCGGTCTGTTCTATATACATATCTCAGATGCATCTGTCTTTTTTTCTAAACTGCGTGAATTAGGTGAAAGGTTATTCTATTATAAAATAATAATTATAGTATATTTTGCCGCTTAAAATATATTTTTTGTGCAAGTGCAATTGCATGATTCAGTCTGTTTTCATTCGTTCTGTTCAGAGGAAGTCTCATTATAATCCATGGTAAAGAAATCTTAAGAATTTTTAATGACTTCTTTTGTTGTGGCTAAGTATCCTTCACTGTTATAATAAAAAGCGTGGGGCAGTCATGGAGACTGTATGTGAAGTATGTGTAAAGTTGTTGACAGAGGAAAGAAGGATGTATGATTTGGTGGAGTTACAGGTGCCGGAAACGATCTATTCTATAGAAATGCAGAGTCTGAATTTCCTGGTATGGATAGGAACATTGGTGATTCTGGCAATAATTGTGGGAATCGAAGTGCTGCGGATCATGTGGAAATATATTGCCGCAAGACGACAGGGCAGAAAATTGAATCAAAGGTATGCTTGGCAGAAATTTTATAACCGTGTCAGCGGCAGGAGTATTGCTGTGTTGATGGTGGCAGTATGCATCAGTCTGGGCATCAGGATGCTATGGTCGGATACAGGAACCGTTGGTGGGCAAGGGAAAAGTGCACAGATGCTTGAAGTGCCGGATGAGGAAGAGGTTCTTTCTTCCTATGCGGAGCAGTTAAAGCTTCTGCGACAGGAACAATATGCTCATCTGACATTGCGGGACAAGCTGGCGGAACTGCAGCGTGTAGCCAATATTTCACTGGAATTGCTGGGGTGTGAGCCGGTGCAGGTAGTGGCAGAGGAGATTGATAAGGAAGGTGTGATGGGGTACTATTCTGATGAACGTAAACAGATTGTGCTGGATACCGATGTGGTAGAAGGCAAGGCTGAAGGTGCCATCAGTGTGGTGCTGCATGAGTGTGCCCATGCCTATCAGTTTGCGTGCGTGGCTTCTGTGGACTGGAAGAATGTAAACACGGATTTGAAGCTTTATCGGGATGTATATCTTTGGAAACTGGAGATGGAGAATTATATTACCTTTCAAGGAGAGTATACGCCGGAAGAATATCTGGCATATGCCAGGCAGGAAATGGAACAGCATGCGGATGCATACAGTGCTACCTGGACTATGCGTTTCATGAAATATATTGAGCAGTATTAATGTGAGAATAAATCAAATAGAAAACAGAATAAGTCATTGAATATGCGGTTCACTCAAGGTATGATATGAGAAAAGGAGGTATATGGGATGAAGACAAAACAGGCTTTTAATCCGTATTTACCGTCTTGGGAATATATACCGGACGGTGAACCGTATGTATTTGGGGACAGAGTATATATATATGGTTCGCATGATTATTATAATGGATATGTATTTTGTATGGGAGACTATGTGTGCTGGTCTGCACCGGTGGATGATTTAGGAAACTGGCGCTATGAGGGAGTTATTTATCCCAAAACAGCGGATCCACTGAATCCTGAAGGCAAGATGTGTTTGTACGCACCTGATGTGACCATCGGTCCTGATGGCAGATATTATTTATATTATGTGCTGGATAAGGTGTCCGTAGTATCCGTAGCGGTCTGTGATACCCCTGCAGGTGAGTATCAGTTTTACGGTTATGTGCACTATGAGGATGGCACCAGATTGGGTGAGCGTGAGGGAGATGAACCCCAGTTTGACCCGGGCGTGCTTACAGAAGGAGATATCACCTATTTATACACAGGCTTCTGTGGCAGAGGGGATAAGAGCAGAACCGGTGCCATGGCTACAGTGCTTGGCCCGGATATGCTGACTATCGTGGAAGCACCGGTGTTTGTGGTGCCCGGATGCGAGTATAGTGAAGGTACTGAGTTCCGTGGACATGCGTTCTTCGAGGCTCCCTCCATCCGTAAGCATGGGGATACCTATTATTTTATTTATTCTTCAGAAGTAATGCATGAGTTGTGTTATGCCACCAGTAAGACCCCCACAAAAGACTTCCGGTACGGCGGCGTGTTGGTGAGCAACACTGATTTACATATCGATACCTATAAGCCTGCAGATATGCCGGCTGCATATGGTGCCAACAATCATGGCAGTATGGTACAGATAGGCGAGGAATGGTATATCTTTTATCACCGTCATACCAATGGTACCTGGTATAGCAGACAGGGATGTGCAGAGAAGCTGGAGATACTGGCGGATGGCAGCATCCCGCAGGTGGAAATTACCTCCTGTGGTCTCAACGGAGGTCCTTTGGAAGGTAAAGGGGAGTACCCTGCTTATCTGGCATGCCATTTATTTACGGATAAGCCTGCAGTTTATCTGGGCGGTGAAAATTATCCCAAGGTAATGCAGGATGGTAGGGACGGCGACGAAGAAGTGGGTTACATCGGCAATATTCAAAACAGTGCCACCATGGGCTTCAAATATTTTGATTGTAAGGGTGTGAAGCGTATCCGTATCCGGACCAGAGGTTACGCAGGCGGAACCATGGAAGTCAAGACTGCTTGGGACGGTCCGGTGCTGGCTTCCATGCATATCCCTTACTCCAATGTATGGGAGGAGCAGAGTGCGCCCCTGGAGCTGCCGGATGGAGTACATGCTATTTATCTGACATACAAAGGCCCCGGTAATGCAGCACTAAAGTCCTTTGAGCTTTGCTGTGAATAAATAAGTGTTTGATATATGAAAGAGCGCCCTATTCGGATAGAGTTTCTGAATAGGGCGCTGTGTTGATAAACTGAAATAATTTATCATCTAGAATATAGAAAAATACAATAACTATATGACAATTTAATTGTCCAAAACAGATAGAATCCTAAAAGTTCACTAATCTATCTGTCTATATTTTGATTTTTGCAATCACTTTGACATATAGAAGTGTGCATATAGGCAAAACTAGCCGTTGTTATACTCAATTTCTGACATATAGAAAAGAATAGAATCAGAAAACTAGCTGATTTTCACTTAAAATCAGGCAGATATATATGAAAAATACCCGCTTTCTATCTGATAGTAGAGCAATTGACGTTCTTAAAACGACAGCTAGAAGTCGCATTTTGAGATGTTCTATCTGTCCAAACTCAAAATCCAGCTGCTTCGTGTCTATCGCGATTCGCATTTATGATTTCGTCGGTATAGCGCCAGGAAAAGAAAATGCCTGTTTCACAGTGGCTTTTTTGTTTTTTCATAATTATACTGCCATGAAATTCTAAACCTAAAGAAAACAAGGCAATTTCGACAGCCACCTGCTTTTTACTCAAAAAGTCAAGAATTTCTCCGAAAGCTATGGTATTATCATATTACGGTACCGAAAGGAGTGGTGATTTTGAGCAGATTGATGATTCTGGCAAGTGCGCTGGAGTATATGGAGGCCAATTTGGCCGGTGATATAAAAACAGAAGATGTTGCTGCAGCATGTTTTTGCTCCAAATCCACTTTGGAAAAATTGTTTTATCGCATGAACCATATCACCGTGCGGGAGTACATCATCAAGCGCAGAATGATGATAGCTGCCCGGATGCTGCTTTCAGAAGAACAACCCAGTATTTTGGATGTGGCATTGGCGGTAGGGTATAGCAGCAATGAAGCATTTGCACGTGCATTTAAGCAAGTATGGAACTGTATACCATCTGAGTTTCGGAAAAGTACCAAGCGCTATACGGAGCTTTTTCCCAGGCTCAGTCCACCTTTGGAAAGCGGAGATGCCTATATGAGAGAGAGAAGACATGTAGATATCAGTCAATTGTATGACTTGTTAAAAGAAAGAAGAAATTGTTACTTTGTATGTTGTGACATCAGACATATGATGGAGATTAATGATGTGAGTCACAAGGCGGGTGACCTGGCCATTCTGGAATCACTGAACCGTCTGGACGCAGTTTCGGGTTCAGAGGATGTACCTTTCAGAATCGGCGGTGATGAGTTTGTAATACTGACAGGTAGCGAGGATATGGAGTATGCGAAACAGCTGGTCAGTCAGCTGGAAGCATTGAACGGACAGTGTTTTACTGCAGAGGGCAGGGAAATTCCTCTTACCTTGCACGTGACCTATACCTGTATGGGGGATGTGACCGTGAGATATGCGGAAGTATTTGACAAATTACATGGAGCAATTAAAGAGTGCAAAAGATAAAAGGTTCCCCGAGAGCGATTCTCGGGGACTTTTCTGCACGAAAACCACTCATAAAGTGCAGTTTTTGATATATATTTTTATGTAAGAATAGGGTATGCTTATAGTGTCAACCCGATAGTATAGCAGGTTGTCATGAAAGGGATGGGAAGTATGAGTTTGAAATTGTACATGAATCAGAAGGTATTCTCTTGGGTTGACGAGTTTACAATCAAAGATGCGAACGGCGTGGACAGATACCGGGTGGAAGGCGAGTTCTTTAGTTTGGGGAAGAAACTACATATTTATGATATGATGGGGAACGAAGTCGCGACGATTCACCAACAGGTATTCAGTCTGCTGCCCCGCTTCTTTGTATACGTAAATGGACGGCAGGTGGCCGAGGTGGTAAAGGAGTTCACCTTCTTTTTCCCGAAGTACCGTATCGAAGGACCCGGTTGGGACATCGATGGTGATTTCTGGGATCACGATTACAGTATTAGCTGTTCCGGCATGCCGGTAGTCAGCGTACATAAAGGATGGATGACCTGGGGTGACTGTTATGAGCTGGATGTACAGCGTCAGCAGGACGAAATCATGGCTTTGGCAGTGGTGCTCTGTATCGATTGCGTAATTGAGGCGCAGCGGGACTAAGGTGAGCATAGCACCGGGTTTTCTATAAATAATACCCCTTTTTAAAAAGGCCGCTACCAGCTTCTTAGGAAGTTAGGTAGCGGTCTTTTTATCTTGTCTTAGAATCATTTTTTATTTTAATCAGTTTCCATTTGCCGCTTTTGTAGCGTGCGAATACCAGTGTAGTGCGCAGCAACTGGTCGCTTGCAAGGGCAATCCATGCGCCATAGAGACCGAAGTTCAGGGCGATGAGTACCAGCGCTACAATGGGACGGACAAACAATACGGTAATAGTGGTGATAACGGCTGTGGAGCGTGTGTCGCCGGCACCGCGTAAGCCTCCTGCAATAATGAACTGGGAGGTCTGAAAAGGTTGTAAAAAGGCGATGAACAGCATGATTCTGCCGCCCATTTCGATGATGGTGGCATCTTTGTTGTACAGGCTTACAATATCTCCGCCAAAGAAGGCAAAGGTCAGGGCAAGGAGTATTGCTACTGTAAATCCTATGTTACGGGTTTTGCTGCAATAGGACTGGGCCATATCTGTCCTTCTGCGTCCCAGCGATTGTCCTACCAGTGAAGTGGCAGAAACTGCAAATGCCTGGCCGGTCATAAAGGACAGAGCCTGTATATTCATACATACCTGATGTGTTGCATATGCAGTGGTACCCAGAGATGCTACGGTTTTGGCAAATATAATCATACCGGCTCGCATCAGCAGCTGCTCAATCATGGCAGGAATACCGATGCCGGTCATATTGCTAAGCATGGTCTTGTGGGGCATAAAGCCTTTTTTAAATTCCAGCTTCAGGAAACCATTGCCGCGGATGATAACAGTCAGAGCGATGATAAATGCTACCAGCTGGCCGATGATGGTTGCAATGGAAGCACCGGCAACTCCCCAAGCGGGGAACCCCAGATTACCATTAATCAGGAGCCAGTTAAAAATGACATTAACCACATTTGCAATCAGGTTATAAATCATACAGGTCTTGGAATCACCAACCGCCCGCAGTGCCGCTGTAATGGTACTGGTCAGTGCCATGGTGATAAAGCCGGCCAGCTGTATCTGCAAGTATTGGGTTGCAAGTACGGTGACTGTTTCTTCAGTTGAACCCATGAAAATAACCAGAGGTCTTGAGAAAATAATACCCAGTATGGATAAAATTAAGGTTGCCACAAAGGTAAACATCAGTCCTTGACGGAGAACAAGGTTTGCATTTTCTTTTTCACCCCGGCCTTTATAGCGGGCAATCAGCGCCGTGACGCCGGTGTTCATAGCTACAAAGGCAGTCATCAGCAGAAATTTAGGTTGGGTTGTCAGGCCCACTGCGGACAGAGCCTGTACACCCAGTTCAGGATTGGCCTTACCGCCGATGGAACCTACCATCATCATGTCCACCATGGAAACCAGCTGTGTAAGCAATAATTCAATAAAGCTGGGCCATGCAATATGTACAATATCCTTATATAAATCCCGGGACCTCACGCCCTCCGGAAGTTTATTGGATACCTTTAAGTCAGTATCCGGTTGTATATCACCAAAAGGCAACCGGTCCAAGGTTGTTTCTAATATTTTTTTCGTAGTATTCATAGTAATTACCGTTCCTTTACCATAAGTATTATAGTACTCCATAAAAAGATATTCAAGAACGTAAGAAATAAAATTAGAACCTGATAAAAGGGAAATTTTGTGAAGATAGAAATATTTGCACAGAAAAAAGGGAAAAAAGCAATTTCCTTTATTTACTTCCTGATTAGGCTATGTTAAGTTAATTATATAAGGACAAACGGAGGCTTGTGGTTTATGGATAACATGAGAGTTTGGACAGAAAGTGAACTGGGCAGAAAATCCGGGTATGATTATGAACTCTGGAAGGATGTGGGCAATACATCCATGGAGCTTAAGGAAAACGGAACCTTTAGCTGCAGCTGGAGTGAGATTAATAATGCCCTGTTTCGTGCAGGCAAAAAATACTTTTTTGTAGAAAAGCCCATTGAAAAAATAAAAGAGATTATTGTAGATTATGGTGTGGACTATCATCCGGAAGGTAATTCCTATCTATGCGTTTACGGATGGTTAAAGGATCCGCTGGTGGAATATTATGTTGTAGACAGCTGGGGAGACTGGCGTCCGCCCGGAACAGAACCCAAGGGGCAGATTACCGTGGATGGCGGTACCTATGATGTGTATGTAACCGTTAGAGAGAATCAGCCTTCCATAGAGGGAAACACTACTTTTACCCAGTATTGGAGTGTGCGTACCGAGAAGAGGACGGAGGGTACGATTTCCGTACATGAGCACTTTAAGGCATGGACGGAATTTGGTTTAAAGCTGGGCAGATTATACGAAGCATCCTTAACTGTTGAAGGTTTCCAAAGCAAGGGAACTGCGAACGTGTATAAAAATGAATTGCTTGTTAAAACCGTCCAGGAGGAGCCCAAATATGTGGCGGTGACTTTTGATGACGGTCCGAATACGGTTACCACTCCGGCAATGTTGGATGTTTTGGAAGAATATGGTGAGGTTGGAACTTTCTTCCTGATTGGACAATACATTAATGAAGAGACCAAAGAAGTGATGCGCAGGCAGGTTGCAATGGGATGTGAAATACAAAATCATTCCTTTAGCCATGCACGGTTCACGGATTTGACCGTAGAACAGATGCGGGAAGAGGTAGAAAAAACCAATGCGGCGATTTGTGAAGTGACAGGTGTGGAACCTAAGTTTTTCAGGCCTCCCTTTATAGCTGTGAATGATGAAGTATTTGAGACCATAGATATGCCATTTATTATGGGTAGCATGTGTAATGATTGGGACGATAATTGGTCACCCATTGACAGAACAAAGATGATTATGGACAGAGTGCAGGACGGTTCCATTATATTAATTCATGATTCTTACGGCAATGAATTATCAGTAAAAGCACTTCGCTGGATTTTGAAAGCGCTGCAGGATGATGGTTATACGATGGTAACCTTAAGTGAACTGTTCCGAATTAAGAATGTGGATGCAGACGGAAGAAAAAAGCATTGCTGGACGATAGTAGAATAAGCAGTTGGACGGCTATACCATGATTGTGTATAATAAGGGCTGTGGCAGGTGAGAATATCTGCCGCAGCTTTTTTGAATTACCACTTTATAGAATGGACAGGAAAGTGTTATGGAAGTTACGATTAAAAGACAGTTTGTGAAATATGTATCCCGAAATATTTTAGGTATGGTGGGTATTTCACTATATATCTTGGCGGATACTTTTTTTATATCACTGGCGGAAGGTGCTGACGGAATCGCAGCCCTGAACCTGGTGCTACCTATATATGCACTGATATTTGCCATAGGTGCAATGATAGGTGTGGGTTCAGCCATTCGCTTTAAGATAATGAGGGCAAAGGGCATGCAGGAGGCAGATACTTACTTTGTCAACGCTATTTTGTATGTTTGTCTGATTAGTATCATGTTTATGCTTGTGGGAGTGTTTATGCCGGATAAACTGGTGGGGATGCTGGGCGGCGATGAAACAATTGTTGCAATAGGTACTCCTTACACACGTATATTTATGATATTTACGCCCTTTTTTATGTTAAATTATATATTCACTGCTTTTGTACGTAATGACGGAGCCCCCACGCTTGCCATGGTGGCTACCCTGGCAGGAAGCCTGCTAAACATCGTTATGGATTATATATTGATGTTTCCCTGTGGATTGGGGATGGCCGGCGCAGCACTGGCAACTGCCATGTCACCTGTTGCGGGGATGTTAATTTGCTGTCTGCACTTTAGAAGCAAGAATAATACGATAGTGTTTAGACCTTCAAAACTATCCTTTTATCAGCTGTTCCGCTTTTGCCAGCTGGGCGTGTCGGCCTTTGTGGGCGAGATATCCTCCGGAGTCATTACAGCAGTGTTTAATGTGCTGATACTGGGACTGGTGGGCAATGTAGGTGTGGCGGCTTATGGAGTAGTGGCCAATACGGCTTTGGTGGCGGTGGCTATTTTCAACGGTATTGCGCAGGGGTCACAGCCAATCATCAGCGAGTGCTACGGAAAAGGGGATAAAAAGGCAGCGCGCAAGGTCTTGAATATGGGTATGGGCACCGCTCTTGCATGTGCAGGTATGATTGTGTTGACGGTCCTTGTTTTTGCAGAGGAGATTGTGCAGTTCTTTAACAGTGGGCAGTCTGTGCAGCTGGCATCCTATGCCGCTACGGGTATTCGATTGTATTTCCTTGGATTTTTCTTTGCAGGTCTCAATATCGTGGCAACGGGTTATTTAAGTGCTACAGAAGAAGCTGGCTGGGCATTTGCTGCGTCAATGATGAGAGGATTTGTGGCCATAGTGTGCTGCGCCATTGTATTGTCCTTATTATTCGGTATGACGGGGGTATGGATGGCTTATGCAGTGGCAGAAGGGCTTACATTACTGGTGGTATTAATGGCGCTGTATCGCAAGAAAAGTAATAAATAGCAGGAATAGTTCAAACAATTTGCAAGAAAACTTTCATAAATACTAGATTGTGGGTTAGGTACGGCGCAAAAGCACAAAATATAGATGGGCGAAATTTCGTTTATAAAAAGTGTCAACAATTCCCACAATTTCTGCGTTTGGAGATATATTTCAGAAGGAAAAGGTAATCATATATATGAAATAACGAAAAAATGCAAGTTTACTTTTGAAGGTAAACTTGCATTTTTGATTGGTTCTAATTATTCTTTTTTGGCCTCGCAGGTCAAATCACAGTCCAGTTTCTTGAACATACGCTTGTCCACTGTAGTAAGGCGCACACTGGAGTGTACCTGACAGCCCTTTAGTTTGGGAAGCTGTTTTAGTGCCAAAGCTGCAGCTTCATTGTTGGCTGCAGTTGCAGACAGTGCAATTAATACTTCGTCAATATGCAGTCTGGGATTTTTGCTGCCCAGATACTGGATTTTCAAATCCTGAATAGGAGCAATGGATTCCGGTGAGAGTATGAGCTCGTCATGGGGAATGCCTGCCAGTACTTTGATTGCATTCATCACAGCTGCGGCGCTGGGACCTAATAAGTCGCCGGTCTTGCCGGTGATGATTTGTCCGTCGGGAAGCTCGATAGCTACTGCAGGAGCACCTGTTTGCGTTGCACGGTTCAGCGCGTGGGATACTACCTTTCTGTCGGTGAGCTGGAGATTTTCCTGACTCATCAGCAGTTGAATCTTATTCACTTCTTCTTCACTGCGGGATCCGTCAGCCAGTCCGGCCACAGCCTGATAATATCTGCGGATGATTTCCTGGCGGGAAGCCTCGCGGCATGCCTCGTCATCAATAATACAGTTGCCCACCATGTTTACACCCATATCAGTGGGAGAAGCATAGGGACTATTGCCGTATATCTTCATGAAGATAGCATTTAACACGGGATAAATCTCCACATCACGGTTGTAGTTTACGGTAGTGATACCGTAAGCCTTCAAGTGATAGGGGTCAATCATATTGATATCATTTAAGTCAGCGGTAGCAGCCTCATAGGCTAAGTTTACCGGATGATCCAGGGGGAGATTCCAGATAGGGAAAGTCTCAAACTTGGCATAACCGGCGCGGATGCCGTGCTTCAGTTCATGATATAACTGGGAGAGACATACGCTCATCTTGCCGCTGCCCGGTCCGGGTGCGGTCACAACTACCAGAGGACGGGTGGTTTCAATGTAATCATTTTTACCGTAACCTTCCTCGCTGACAATCAGAGGTACATTTGTGGGATATCCCGGAATCAGGTAGTGGAGATATACCTTGATACCAAGCTGTTCCAGACGCTGTCTGAACAGGATGGCGCTACGCTGCTCGGTATATTTGGTAAGAACTACACTGCCCACATAAAGGCCCCTGTTACGGAACTCGTCCATCAGACGGATTACGTCCTTGTCATAAGTAATACCTAAATCTTCGCGGATTTTGTTTTTTTCAATATCCTCCGCACTGACTACCATTACGATTTCAGCCTGGTCAGCCAGCTGCATCAGCATTTGTAACTTACTGTCTGCCGCAAAACCGGGCAGGACACGGGAAGCATGAAAATCATCAAAGAGCTTGCCGCCGAATTCCAAATACAGTTTGTTATCAAATTGTGTGATTCGCTCCATAATATGGGAGGACTGCATCTTTAGGTATTGGTCATTATCGAAGCCTAGTTTCATGTGTTTTACCTCTGCTAAATAGAAAAATACAACAAATAATACAACAATTGAGTATAACACAAAAAAAGCACATGTACAAAGTATTTTTATCGCCGAAATCGGAATATTTTTTTGTACCTTTGAGGAGGGGTAGAAAGTTGTCAAATATTGACAGTAAAAAAGCGAAAGGGTAAAATGTATAAAACATGATTTGACATATTCAAGCCGAAATCGGAAATAAATAAAAGGTATGAAGGAGGACGTAAATATGCCGTTTTGTGGAAAGTGCGGAACCGAGTATGAAGAAGGAGGCAGCTGCCCGATTTGTACGATTAAGGAGCAGGCAAGCGTTTCAAAAAAGAAAGAAAAGAAAAATAGAAAGAATAAAGACAACAGTGAGCAGCAACAGGTGCCGGCCGTAGAGCAGGGACAAGAGACCGTGCAGAAGAAAAAAAAGATAACCAAGGCGAAAGTAATCTTTATGCTGATTGTACTGACAGCGATTGTCATAACCGGAGTGGTATTCTTTGTATTATATACAAGACCGCTTCAGCCCATAAATAAAATTATGAATAGTTTTAATAAAAAGGAGAATTTCATGGAATATGCCTTTTCTTCTTATCCCAAGGAGTGGCAGAAGCATGTTTCCAAGTTTGATGATATCTATGAGGACAGGTATGAAGGAGATACGGATTCAATGGAAGTATTGTTTGAGAATCTGGATGATACCTATCCTAACTGGAAACTGCGTTTTGAGCAGACCAGTGCCATAACTGCCATGGATGCAGATGAAGTGGAGGATGCGGAGGATTCTTTGAAAGCTTATTTTGGATATCTTGCACAGATGCTCAGGAATTATGAGGAAAGTGATTACGATAATGTAGCTGACGCATACGATTTGTCCGATAGAGAAGCTTCTAAGTTTATCGAGAGCATGCTGGATATTTATGATAATTATGAGGCATGTGAGATTACCAAGGGGTATATTGTAAAGGGACGCTATATTTTTACCTACAAAGAAGGTAATTATGAGAGCGGAGAAGAAAAGGAGTTAAAGAGCGACAGAGCGAAGTTTTATGTAGTACAGGTAAATGGTGATTGGGTCATCGCAAATGTGGAGTATGATTCCCAACCTTTTGCTACGGAAAATGTGTGGAATACCAATTATTCCATACCTATGCAGCTGTATCAGACACTGTATAGTCAGGCTTTGAATTAAATAGTTAAGGTTGATGAAGGTCCATGCAGGAATGCCTGGACCTTTTTTCTGCCTGTTCTTCTTTTCCTACCCTTTACATAAACTTGCTATGTATAGATGTATGGGAGGACAGGTGTGTTTCAGGATAGGTTTCAGGATAAAAAGGATTTAAAGGAGAGTGATTATACCCGGTTCTGTGATGGAAGGGAGAACTACAACGGATTGACAGAGCGGGAGGCGGCAATCAGGCTGCAGGCCCGGGGGTATAATCAGATGCGGGAAAAACCGCCCAAATCTCCGATAATGGTGTTTTTAGAGCAATTGAAGGATCCGCTGATATATATATTGGCAATCGCTGCGGTGATTTCTGTTTTGCTCGGAGAGTATAGTGATGCGGTAATTATCCTGGTAGTGGTGCTGGTCAATGCCATTGTGGGCATGATACAGGAGGGTAAGGCGGAGAAAGCCCTGGAAGCTTTGAAGCAAATGACCTGTCCCCAGGCTGTGGTGGTAAGGGACGGTGTGCAAAAAATCATCCCGGCAAAGGAATTGGTAACCGGAGATTTGGTATGTTTAGAGGCAGGTGGGCAGGTACCGGCAGATCTTCGTTTGATCGAAACCAGTCATATGAAGGTGGAGGAGTCGGCTCTCACAGGAGAGTCTCTGCCGGTAGAAAAGGATGCAAGAAGTACGGGTGGCAGGGGAGAGAAGTGCCATCTGGCATATATGTCCACCTACGTGACCCAGGGACGTGGTAAGGGGATTGTTACGGCTACCGGTATGCATACAGAGCTGGGACGGATTGCGTCCCTGATTGATGAAGCGGAAACAGAACCTACGCCCCTGCAAAAGCGCATGGGAGAGCTGGGCACCTTACTGAGTGTATTGTCCGTAGGCCTATGTGTGGCATTGTTTGTGATTGCTGTGTTTCAAAAACGTGATATCTGGGAGATGCTGCTGACTGCTATTTCACTGGCCGTGGCAGCAGTGCCGGAAGGGCTCCCTGCTGTGGTGACAGTGACCATGGCACTGAGCGTAGCCAAGATGGTAAAGGTAAATACAATTATCCGTCGTATGCCTTCCGTAGAGACTTTGGGAGCGGTGACGGTAGTCTGCTCTGACAAAACAGGTACGCTGACGGAGAACCGTATGAGCGTGGAGTGTATTTGGTTAGACGGCAGAGAACTGGAAGTAAAGCATAATCACATTGCGGATATGTCTGCAGGTAGTAGCACACTGCTACAGGAACTGATACAGGGCATGGTATTGTGTAATGACGCCCAGATACGGCAGGGCAGTCAGGTGGGGGACCCTACGGAGCTGGCACTGGTACAACTGGCGCTGGAGCAGGGTATGGATGTGGATGTCCTGCGGGCAAAGCATGCCAGAATCGGAGAACTGCCCTTTGATTCAGGACGTAAAATGATGACTACCATACATAGTACAGGAAATTCCTATACGAAAGGGGCGCCGGATGAGGTATTAAAAAAATGTGTCAGCATCCTGGATGGGACAGGGAATGTAAAACCTATGACCCAGCAGCATCGCCGGAAAATTTCGGAACAATTGTCGCTTATGTCAGGAGAAGCCTTACGTACACTGGCGCTTGCAAAAAAAGCAGTAGAAGGAGCACGTGCCGTTGGCGGAGCATTTGGCCCTGCTGAGGAACAGCAGTATGAACAAAATCTGATATGGATAGGTATGCTGGGCATGCTTGATCCCATCAGACAGGAAGCAGCCGAAGCGGTCCGGATTTTTAAGCAGGCAGGTGTGGAAACTGTAATGATTACGGGAGACCATGTGGATACTGCCTATGCGGTGGGTAAGAAGCTGGACATCGTGCAAAGTAAGGAACAGTGTCTGACCGGCCTTGCCATGGAGGAATTAGAATCCAGGGAACTGCAAAAGCGTATGGCTCATACCAGAGTGTTCGCCAGAGTGACACCTACCCAGAAGGTAGAAATTGTAAAGGCCTTGAAAGCCCATGGAGAAGTTGTGGCAATGATGGGAGATGGTGTGAATGATGCACCATCCTTAAAGGCTGCGGATATCGGTATTGCCATGGGTAAGGGCGGTACGGATGTGGCAAAGCAGGCTGCGGACATCATTTTGACGGATGACAACTTTGCTACTGTGGAGAAGGCTATCGCAGAGGGACGGGGAATTTATGAAAATATCCGTAAGACTGTTATTTTCCTGCTTTCCTCCAATATAGGGGAAGTGCTTACCATGTTTGTTGCGGTGATTGTGGGTCTGGCTTCCCCACTGAAGTCCAGCCATATTCTGTGGATCAATCTGATTACGGATTCACTGCCTGCGCTGGCACTTTCCATGGATAAAAATGACACCGTCCATCAGATGCAGTGTCCGCCCCGTAAGCCGGAGGAAAGTCTGTTTGCCAGAGGCGGTCTGCTTTGTACCTGTTTTTACGGTGCATTGATTACTGTCATCGGCCTGATTGCCTTTGTACTGGTGCCAATCATGGTATTGGAGAAACTGGGACTTCAAGTTACCTTGGAAAATATAGACTGGTGTCTGGGAGAAGCAACCATTCGTGAGCGTGCCCAAACCTATGCTTTCACCGTGCTTGGTATGTGTCAGCTCTTTCATGCCCTGGGGATGCGGGACACCCGCAGGTCTGCTTTGCTCAGTAACCCCTTTTCCAATAAATTAATGATATTTGCCCTGGTGTTTGGTTTTAGTTTACAGTTCCTGGTGACGGAAATACCATTTTTTATTGAAGTATTCGGAACCTCACATTTATCACCGGGGGAGTGGGGGGTATTGACAATACTGGCGGCATTCCCGCTATTTGCCCATGAAATCATAGCGCTGCTTTCCGGAGCGGAGAATGGGAATCGTTTCAAAAGGGATTCCTATAGGTAAATTTCACATAGGTAAAATACAAAAAACTATTTGCCATTAAATGAAAAAATGGTATGATAGAGGAAGTAAATATTGAAAGGTACGGATGTAGATTTATGAGTAAGATAATTTTAACCGGTGACAGACCCACAGGAAGACTGCATGTAGGCCATTATGTAGGCTCACTTCGCAGACGTGTGGAGCTGCAGAACTCCGGAGAATATGATAAAACCTTTATTATGATTGCAGATGCACAGGCACTTACGGATAATATCGAGAACCCTGAGAAGGTACGTCAGAATATTATTGAGGTAGCTCTTGATTATATGGCTTGCGGCTTAGACCCTGCCAAGTCTACTTTGTTTATTCAGTCACAGATTTCCGAACTGTGTGAATTGACTTTTTATTATATGGACCTGGTTACCGTATCCAGATTACAGCGTAATCCTACGGTAAAGAGCGAGATTCAGATGCGTAATTTTGAAGCCAGCATTCCTGTGGGATTCTTTACCTATCCCATTAGTCAGGCTGCGGATATTACCGCATTCAAGGCGACTACAGTACCCGTTGGCGGCGATCAGTTGCCCATGATTGAGCAGACCAGGGAAATCGTGCACAAATTTAATACGGTATATGCGCCCGTGCTGGTGGAGCCTAAGGCATTACTTCCTGAGAACGAGGCATGTCAGAGATTGCCGGGTGTAGACGGCAAGGCAAAGATGAGTAAGTCACTGGGCAATTGCATCTATCTGGCAGACAGTGCGGATGAGGTGCGTACCAAGATTATGAGTATGTACACGGATCCTTTACATCTGCAGGTAAGCGATCCCGGACACATCGAAGGCAATACAGTGTTCACATATCTGGATGCTTTCAGTAAGGATGAACATTTCGAGAGATATCTGCCCGACTATGCGAATCTGGATGAATTAAAAGCGCATTACCAGAGAGGCGGCTTAGGCGATGTAAAGGTGAAGAAATTCCTGAACAATGTAATGCAGGAGACCTTAGAACCTATCAGAGAGCGCAGAAAGCAGCTGGAGAAGGATATTCCTGCTGTTTACGATATCCTGAAGCAGGGCAGTGAGGCTGCACGTGAGGTGGCTGCACAGACCCTGTCTGAAGTGAAGTCTGCCATGAGAATTAATTATTTTGAAGACACTGAACTGATTCGCATGCAAAGTGCAAAATACGGTGAGGAATAATTATTGTGAGAGATACGAACAAGAAAAGACGATGGAAGGAAGACTGGGACGCGGAATTTGCGGAAGAGTACGGAATTGACCCGGACGCCAATGATGACTTGGACACAGAGGATAAAGGTGCCAAGCCGCTGACCATGATTCTGGTTTTCATAGTTCTGATAATTGTAGCAGCACTGATTAGTGTGGTGCTCTGGGTTGTTACGCACCAAAAGGAGGATACGGTAGTACTTCCTACTGACGTGGAAAGCTCTGTGGTGGATTACATTAATCCGGAAGATATTCAGGCTACTTCCGAGGATTCCGGGGAAGCAGAGGCTGAAACGGATGTAAACAGAGTGATGACTTCTGACGGCAGAGAAGTTGTTTTTACCGATTGCGATAATACGGTAACGCCGAAGGAGTATGTGAATCTGCGTACAGAACCCAGTACTGCCGGTGGTGAGTCCACTGTGTATTGTAAGGTGCATGCAGGGGAATTGCTGCACAGAACCGGTTACAGTTCTGACTTAGGCTGGTCCAGAGTGGAGTATGGTGATGCGGTAGTTTATGTAGTAACTTCCAATGTTGAAGCGGTGGAGTAAGTATATGATCATTGTAACGCCTGCAAAAGTAAGCGAATTTTGTAAAAATAGTACTTTACAAAATCAAGAGAATCATATAGACTTTTCACATAAAGAATATATTTGAGAAAGACAAAGACGTCAGACAAACCTGCACTTACAGGCTTGCTTGACGTCTGTTTTTTTGATAACAAATTTTGGGAAATATAAGGAGATGTACTTATGAGAACGAAGGAAGATATTTTACAATTGGTTGGCGAAGAGGACGTAGAATTTGTACGTCTGCAATTTACGGACATGTTTGGTAATCTGAAAAATATATCCGTAACGGTAGAACAGTTAAAACGTGTACTTGAAAATAATTGTGTGTTTGACGGTTCTTCCATGTTTGGAGCTTACAGGGAAGATGAGGAGGATATGTACCTGTGTCCGGATTTGGATACCTTTGTCATTTTGCCCTGGAAACCTCAGCAGGATAAGGTTGCCAGAATGCTTTGTAATGTATATAACGCAGACGGAACCCCTTATGAAATGTGTCCCCGAACCATATTGCAGAAAGTCGTGAAATATGCTGAGGAGCAGGGGTATACCTTTTATATCGACCCGGAGTGTGAGTTTTTCATGTTTCATACGGATGCGGACGGTATTCCTACTACAGTTACCCATGAGCAGGCAGGGTATATGGATGTAGGTCCTCTGGATTTAACGGAAAATCCCCGAAGAGATATGGCCCTTACTTTGGAGGAAATGGGTTTTGAAATTGAAACGGCTCACCATGAAACGGCACCCGGTCAACAGGAAATTGCGTTCAGAGAAGGGGAGCCTATGTATATTGCGGACTCTATTGTAACCTTTAAATATGCGGTACGTGCCATTGCCAGAAGATTTGGTCTGCATGCCACCTTTATGCCCAAGCCTAAGGCGGGTGTGGCAGGTTCCGGTATGCACCTGAATATCTCTGTGTATAAGGATGGTAAAAATATATTTAATGACCGTGGGGATGACCAGGGGGTGTGTGATGAAGCATACTGGTTTGTTGGCGGTATTTTGCAGCATGTAAAGGAGTTTTGTGCAATCAGCAATCCGTTGGTAAATTCCTATAAACGACTTTTGTCCGGATTTGAAGCACCCAGAGATATCACATGGACTTCCAAGAATAAGAATACGTTAATAAAGGTACATAAAAGGCTGGGAGAGGATACCAAAGTGGAACTGAGATTCCCCGATCCTTCTGCCAATCCCTATCTGGTACTTGCACTGTGTCTGGCAGCGGGAATGGATGGTATTACGAATCATACCGATCCCGGAGAGCAGGCGCCTATGTGTTATGAAAATGGTAGCGTGGACAGTCTGCCTGAAAATCTGAGAGAAGCTGTACTTTATATGAAGGGCAGTAACTTTGTGGAGAAAGTACTGGGAGAGGAATTTACCCACATCTATACCGAGATGAAGATGCGAGAGTGGAACGAATACATGATTCAGGTATCCGATTGGGAGATTAAGCAGTATTTAAATCGAATCTAAAAGTGAGGGGAATATATGAGAGTAGGCAGCATTATTGTTGCTATGCCCAAACTTGAGGATGCGAATCGTATCAGTGATATTCTGATGCACCGGGGATATAATATTGCAGCGGTATGTGATACCGCTGCCCAGGTGTTGAATCAGGTAAGTCAGTTGAAATGCGGTGTTGTTATATGTGGCAGTCGTTTTTCTGATATGCATTTTACGCAGCTTACGGACTATTTGCCGGAGACTTTTTCCATGCTCTTATTGGCGTCGCCGGCTACTATCAGAAACTGTCCGCCGGGAATTATGACATTGTCCTTTCCACTAACGGCAAATGATTTAATCGGAACGGTGGATTTTTTGTTACAACAGCAAGCCAGACGATTGAAAAAGCAGAAGCTTGCACCGCCCAAAAGAACTGCAAAGGAACAGGCTGATATAGACAATGCTAAAAAAATTCTGATGGCGCGTAACTATATGACGGAGCAGGAAGCCTTTCGTTACATTCAGAAGGCTAGTATGGATTCCGGGACCAATATGGTAGAAACCGCGCAAATGATATTACTTATGAAGGATAACGGCTGGTAGCATACTTGAAAGGAAGGCAAAGCAAATGTATACAATTAATGAGAGCTATTTGAATTTACAGGGAAGCTATCCTTTTTTCGACGATAATTTCCCGGTGTATCACCGGTGTGTTTTTTAAACTGGCGGCAGAAATGCTCTACATTGTGGTAGCCACAGGTATCGGCAATTTCCTGAATGGTGTGGGGGGTGTAGGTCAACCGCTCTTTGGCCATGCGGATTCTGCCGTTTATGACATCATCCATACAGGAGATGCCGAAAGCTCTTTTATAAATAAGTTGCAGGTGACCGGCACTGATGTGCAGTTTGCCGGCCATTTTTTCCACATTCCAGTCAAGCTGAGGATTGTTCAATATACTTTTGCGTAGCAGAAGTAATTTGCTCCGCTGGGGGTCCGGCTGTTTTTGGGAAAAATCGTCACGGAGTCTCAGTAATAATACCTGTAATAAATTGGAGATAACCAGCTCATTATCAGAGAGAGAAAAGGAATCCTCCCAAGTCAGCAGCTGAAATAAATTATGACAGTATTCATAGTCTGTAACAGGAAAGGGAATGCCCTTTACAGGAAAATTGGTGACAAAGCTCTCATCAGATGCAAAGCGAATCCAGTCATTACCGTAAGGTCCCCCATTGGCACTGTAATAGACCTTTTGCCCGGGTTCATATAGGATGGCAGAGTGAGCAGGATATTCACGCAGCTCATCATCCACCCAGAACCGTGCCGGTGTGCTGGTGAGTAACAGCAGATAGGAGTCTGTTAAGGGAAATTCATATATAAAATCTTCGGGATGGACCGCACTGTAGCCAATGAAATGAATCTTGTTCATAAGTAATGTCCTTTCCTGCGCTTTTTAGAGCGCATGTGTTGGCTGTTGTAGATATATGGTATGAGAATAAATCAAATATACATCAGTATACGGGATTGCATATCCTGCGTCAAGCAGTTATGCTTTCAGATTGGCTGAAGGGAGGAATTGGACATGTCACAGCCTGAGAAAGGTGTAAAATACCGGCGACCCAAGTAAAGATATGGCAAAGGAAAGAGAAATATAAAAAACATAAAAAATAAGTTATTGACATGAAAAAAACTTTATGATATTTTTTGTTTGTGAGCGACAAGATAGTCGATTTAAATGGTGTCACACAAGGGCGTGTGGTAGATAGGTGAAACGCGGATAATAGAAGTTATTCGTCCTATTCAGGACGGGTAACTTTTTTTTTCGCGAGTAGCGAGGAAAATAGCCTGCTTGCAGGGCTATTTGACGAGCACCGCGAAAACCTCGTGAAGCCGTAAGGCTTCATGAGGATGAGGAAGAGGGAAAAAGCCTGCTTGCAGGGCTATTTGACGAGCACCGCGAAAGCCTCGTGAAGCCGCAAGGCTTCATGAGGATGAGGAAGAGGGAAAAAGCCTGCTTGCAGGGCTATTTGACGAGCACCGCGAAAGCCTCGTGAAGCGTAAGGCTTCATGAGGATGAGGAAGAGGGAAAAGCCTGCTCGCAGGTTGCCTGTAGGACACCGAGACAGTCATAGTAAGCCGTAAGGCTTGGGTGGGTGAGGGAAAAGAAAGGAAAAATGACAGGTGAGGACGGATATTTATCAAAGTCCCCTTTCCGGGCGCTATGCAAGCCGGGAGATGCAGTACATATTTTCACAGGATATGAAATTCCGTACCTGGAGGAATCTATGGATTGCACTGGCTGAAACAGAGATGGAACTGGGACTTAGCAGGGACGGTAAGCCGGTAATTACCCGGGAACAGATTGATGAGCTGAAGAGTCATGCAGAGGATATCAACTATGAAGTGGCCAAGGCGCGTGAAAAAGAAGTCCGACACGATGTGATGAGTCATGTGTATGCTTACGGACAGCAGTGTCCCAAGGCCGCAGGAATCATTCATTTGGGGGCCACCTCCTGTTATGTGGGAGACAATACGGACATCATTGTGATGGCACAGGCTCTGAAACTGGTGAAAAAGAAGTTGGTGAATGTGCTGAAGGTACTGGCTGATTTTGCAGAAAAATACAAGACGCAGCCCACATTGGCCTTTACTCATTTCCAGCCGGCGCAGCCAACTACGGTTGGCAAACGAGCAACACTATGGATGCAGGAGTTTTGCATGGACCTGCAGGATTTGGAGCATGTGCTTGGGAATATGAAGCTTCTGGGCTCCAAAGGAACTACGGGGACACAGGCCTCTTTCATGGAATTATTTGAGGGTAATCATGAGATTATAGAGCAAATGGATTCCATGATTGCGGAGAAAATGGGTTTTGCAGAATGTTATCCGGTATCCGGACAGACTTACACCCGTAAGGTGGATACCCGTGTTGCAAATGTGCTGGCCGGTATCGCAGCAAGTGCCCATAAGATGAGCAATGATATTCGGTTGCTGCAGCATCTGAAAGAGGTGGAGGAGCCCTTTGAAAAAAATCAAATAGGGTCTTCTGCAATGGCCTATAAGCGCAATCCCATGAGAAGCGAGCGTATCGCTTCCCTTGCCAGATATGTGATGGTGGATGCGCTGAATCCGGCAATTACCTCAGCGTCCCAGTGGTTTGAACGAACCTTGGATGACTCGGCAAATAAACGCTTGTCTATTCCGGAAGGCTTTTTGGCCGTTGACGGTATCCTGGATCTGTGCCTGAATGTGGCAGATGGTCTGGTGGTATACCCAAAGGTGATTGAGAAGCATATGATGAGTGAACTGCCCTTCATGGCGACGGAGAATATCTTGATGGATGCAGTGAAACGCGGCGGAGACAGACAAAAACTTCATGAAAGAATTAGGGAGCTTTCCATGGAGGCCGGTCGTAATGTAAAGGTAGAAGGTAAAGAGAACAACCTGCTGGAGCTGATTGCCGCTGATCCGGCATTTCAGATAAGTCTGGAGGAGCTGAAGGCAGCAATGAAGCCTTCAAAATATGTGGGTCGATCCAAAGAGCAGGTAGAGCGCTTTTTGACCGAGGTGATAAGTCCTATTTTAGAGCAGAATAGGGAACTGCTGGGACTACATGCGGAGATTCATGTATAAAGGAACGCACATAAAGGGATAATGTGTAAGTACTTTCATATGTAGTGGGGATATAAAAACTCTGCTACAAAAGTAAAGGGGATTAATCAGGTAATAAATTGAAATAAAGAGGGGTTGAACGGAAATCATGATAACGGCTGTTGTTGGGGCAAACTGGGGAGATGAAGGAAAAGGTAAAATCACAGATATGCTTGCAAGAGAAGCAGATATTATCGTTCGTTATCAGGGTGGTGCAAATGCAGGACATACTATCGTAAATGATTATGGTAAGTTCGCACTGCACACATTGCCTTCCGGGATTTTTTATAATCATACCACCAGTATTATAGGTAACGGTGTTGCGTTGCATATTCCGAAGCTAACCAGGGAATTGAACGGAATATTGGAAAAGGGCGTACCGGTCCCTAAATTACTGGTTTCTGACAGGGCACAGCTAGTTATGTCCTACCATATATTGTTTGATGTATATGAGGAGGAGCGCTTGGGGAAGAACTCCTTTGGTTCCACAAAGTCGGGCATTGCACCTTTCTATTCGGATAAGTTTGCAAAAATCGGTTTTCAGGTCAGTGAACTCTTTGAGGAAGCAACACTCAGGGATAAGGTAGAGCAGGTGTGCGATACCAAAAATGTGTTGCTGGAACATTTATATCATAAACAATTATTAAAACCACAGAATGTATATAAGGAGCTGTTAGAGTACAGGGATATGATAGCGCCTTATGTATGTGATGTGTCACGCTTTCTGTGGAATGCCGTACAGGAAGGCAGGGAGATACTGTTGGAGGGGCAGCTGGGTGCATTGAAGGATCCGGATCATGGAATTTATCCCATGGTAACCTCCTCCTCTACCCTGGCCGGCTATGGCGCCATCGGAGCAGGTGTGCCGCCTTATGAGATAGGGAAAATCATAACGGTGTGCAAGGCCTATTCCAGTGCAGTGGGTGCAGGAGCATTTGTATCCGAGATATTCGGAGCGGAAGCTGATGAACTGCGTAGGCGGGGCGGCGATGGCGGCGAGTACGGTGCCACTACGGGACGTCCCAGAAGAATGGGCTGGTTTGACATAGTAGCATCTAAATACGGATGCCGTCTGCAAGGCACCACGGACGTGGCATTTACGGTTTTGGATGTATTGGGATATCTGGATGAGATACCGGTGTGCGTTGGGTATGAAATCAACGGCCGGGTGACGACGGATTTTCCTACCACTTCATTATTGGGCAGGGCCAAGCCCGTGTATGAAGTGTTACCCGGATGGAAATGTGATATCCGCGGTATCAAAAAGTATGAGAAGTTGCCCAAGGCATGCAGGGATTATGTGGAATTCATAGAGAAGAAGCTGGGCTTTCCTATCACTATGATATCCAATGGCCCGGGCAGGGATGATATTATTTTTAGACAATAATATGTTTTGCGTAAAGGGAAAAGAATAGGGAATATTAAAGTGTCTCCGGGACATACTAAATACAAAAGTTTAGTATGAACGGAGGCATTTTTTATGAACCAGGCAATAGGCAAAGCAAGTATCAGACCGGAGAAGCCGGTATACATCTTAAATAGTGCAAGTATAGTGGGGACCAAGGAAGGGGAAGGTCCTTTGAAGGATTTGTTTGATATGGTGGGGGAGGACGATACCTTTGGCTGTGAGACATGGGAGGATGCAGAGAGCACGTTGCAGAAGGAGGCAGTATACTTGGCTCTGGGTAAAGCAGGCAAGAAGCCGGAGGACATTCAGTGTATTTTTGCAGGAGATCTGCTTGGTCAATCCATAGCTACATCCTTTGGTATCTCTACCTATGAGATTCCTCTTTTGGGAGTCTATGGCGCCTGTTCCACCAGTGGTGAAAGTATGTTGATAGGCACCATGACTGTGGCTGGTGGTTTTGCACAGAATGTTGTGTGTGTTACCTCCAGCCATTTTGCCAGTGCAGAAAAAGAGTTTCGTTTTCCCTTAGAATACGGTAATCAGAGACCTTTGTCCGCTACCTGGACTGTGACCGGCAGCGGCGCCTTTGTGCTTGGGGAAGAGAAGGAGGCAGGTGCCCGCGCCATGATAACAGGTGCAACCATGGGCAAGGTAGTGGATTATGGACTTAAGGACTCCTTCAATATGGGAGCCTGTATGGCGCCGGCAGCAGCGGATACCATTAAACAGCACTTCCTTGATTTTGGAACCAAACCCTCTGATTATGATAGGATCATCACCGGTGATCTGGGCGCTGTGGGACAGACCGTGCTCTTAGACCTGCTGCGCGAGCAGGGGTATGATATTTCCAAGCAGCATATGGACTGTGGTATTGAGATTTTCGATGCCAATACCCAGGATACCCATGCGGGCGGCAGCGGCTGCGGCTGCGCAGCGGTGACCCTTTCAGCATATATATTGAAGCAGCTGGAGGAAGGTGTGTGGAAAAAGGTACTCTTTGCACCAACGGGCGCTCTGCTTAGCAAAACAAGCTTTAACGAGGGTAAAAGCGTGCCGGGAATTTCCCATGCGTTGGTACTGGAAGCAATTGGAAAACAGGGAAAGTAAATAAAAGTAATAAATGCACGATTGACAAGGGTGTCTAATGGTGTTAGACTAAGGGTGTCTAACACTATTAGACAATATATAGACAAGACCAATTCATAAAAAGTTCCTGCTATTTAGAACTGTTGATGCAGTAGAAGGAGAAACATGGAAACTTACAAATTAGGAGAAATGGAGCAGAAGTTTGCAGAATTAATATGGGAGCACGAACCGGTGGCATCCGGTGATTTGGCAAAGCTTTGTGAGGAAGCTTTTGAGTGGAAGCGTACCACTACATATACTATGTTAAAGCGTTTATGCCAGCGTAATATTTTTGCCAACGAAAAGGGTACTGTGGTAGCGAAAATGACCAGAGAGGAGTTCCGAGGGGCACAGGGAGAGCAGTTTATCAATGAAAATTATCAGGGCTCTCTGCCCAGATTTCTGGCAGCCTTTACCAAGCGGAAAAGGATGAGTGAGAGCGAGATAGCACAACTGAAAAAGCTGATTGAGGAGTACGAGGAGGAAAAACATGATTAGCCGATTATTTACAGGTGTATTAAATATGAGTCTGACTGCCGGGCTGGTAATCCTTTTTGTTTTGATTGCCAGACTATTGCTTCGGAGGGCACCACGTATTTTTCACTACTGCCTGTGGGCGGTAGTGTTGTTTCGGTTATTGTGCCCGGTGTCCTTTTCTTCACCTTTTTCGCTGTTGGGAACGGTAGGAGATGTGAAGGTGGAACGGGGGAGCCTTTCTTATTTTGCCGATAGCGCTGATATCCCGGATACTGCATGGGGACAGGAAGAACGGCAAGAGGACAGTTTAGAAGAATTAATGTCAATTACCCCTGCACAGGCAGGGGCGCCTGGCCAAATCGTGCAGCAGGAGCATAGACCTGACCCGCATGGAAAAGAGTCCGGGACAATAAGAGTGCTTGCATTTCTTTGGATTTCGGGCATGCTGGGGATTGCAGTATATGATGCAGTTACATTACGAAAACTGCGGCGAGAGTTAAAGGGTGCAGTGCAGGTGGAAAAGAACATATACGTAAGTCCGATTCCTACACCTTTTGTGCTGGGGGTGTTTCGGCCACGCATATATTTACCGGCCAATCTGCAAGGCGATGAACGGGAATATATATTGCTTCATGAGCAGATACATATCAAACGGGGAGATCATTTGGTGAAGCTGTTAGCGTCTGTAGCCCTGTGCATGCACTGGTTCAATCCTCTGGTATGGGTGGCATTTTTCTTAAGCAGCAGGGATATGGAGATTTCCTGCGATGAGGCGGTGCTTCGTAAGATGGGGAATTGTGTAAAGAAAGAATATTCTGCGTCCCTGCTAAATCTGGCTACGGGAAGAAGGGTTATCAGTGGTATACCCCTGGCCTTCGGGGAAGGGAATACAGGTAGCCGTGTCAAGAATGTGCTACGTTACAAAAAGCCTGCAAACATAGTAGTATGTGTGGCAGTGGTGATTTGCCTGATATTGGTGATTTGTCTGGTAAGTAATCCAGCCGGGGACGCCGGTGGTGGACTCCAGGATACTATTATGAGCAATAGAAAACAGCAGGAGGAGCTTCTTGAAAAAGAAAGTGCTGCGAATCAGGAAGTAGAACAGGTCAAGGAGCAGGAGATGCTTCAGACACGTGAAGGAGTGGAGAATCCTTTTGCATATTTTCACCTGAATGTGCGGAATGTGTCTGTAGAAAACAGGACTATCGATGATTTCGGTTTGCCTTGGGGGATGGAAGCGCTTTCAGAAGAGGAGCCCCTTTTGATTGCACCGGACTGTGTGTTTGAAGCAAATTATCAGATGGATACGGTTCTGTATGAAGAAATCTCTTTCGAAACTTTTTTGGAGATAGTGGAGAGTGACCATGGAATTGGCTGTTATGTGACTATGGACGAAAAGGGGGAGCAGCTGCAACATATTCGGGTGTATAGTGCAAGGGGATATCAGGGAATTTATCCTGAAAGCTATAGTAGCGAGACCGCCAATTACACCTATCAGTATTTGCAGGAAGAGTATGGAGAGAATGTCCTAGAGGAGCAGTTGGAGCTGGTTGAGACAGTGAATGCGGACATTGCAGATAGTGAAGGTGTGGAAACCATTGAGATTTATACCGGCACTTTGGAGGAATATATGAAAGTGGGCATTATGCTCTATAAAACTGCCGGAGGGGAGGTGCTTGGAACGGAGGGAGACTTCGCGCATGCTTATCCAACTACCTATTATGTAAATAAAACTTCGGAAGGTACTTATCTGCTCCAGATTCATCTGGAAAACAGGGACAGTCATGGGGAATATCGCTATCATGTTTATCGTTTGGGTGAGGATGGCAGTATGCAAAATATTGCAGGTTCTTCCTTCAACTGGTCCAGTGGTACCATTTATGATGAAGAGGCATTCCGGCAGTGGCTGGACAACCTGAACCGCTATTATAAGGGCAGCCGATTCCTGATGGAGTCCCGGGATGATGAAATCGGTACAGGTGAAGCAGCGGAAGAGGACAGACATACTTTTGAAAGCCTTAGTGATTTTACAAAATATGATACGGTAACCATGTATTAACTACCTCTTGCAAACCAAACACAATATGCTAAAATAGGTATGTTATAAAACAAAGGAGTGAAGCATATGCGTTTGATGGAGTTCAAGATGGAAAGGCCCGGACTTTGCAGCGAAGGGCAGGAGGTAACCGTCACAGAGGGTGTATTGCCCAGCAATTACTATTATACAATCGATCCCTGCCTGGCCATGTCGGCGAATATTCCTTTTCGTAACAGACTGCAGAGCAAAAGCGGTGTAGTCACTGCGGTGGTGGAGAATGCCAGAGGCTTCTATGTGACTGTGCAGTTTGACGAGCCGGAAGTGCAAGAGCGTTAATCAACAGGCATGTGTTTAGAATTTAGAAGCCGGATACCCGGCGGAAATGAGGTTAATATGTATCAGAAAATCGCAACGGACAAGGCACCTGCGGCTATCGGCCCCTATTCTCAGGGAATTATTGCAAACGGATTGTTATTTGCATCAGGTCAGATTGCCATCAATCCTGCAACAGGAGAGATTGAGGGTGAGGATATTGTGGCACAGACCACTCAGGTGATGAAAAATATCGGCGCACTTTTAGAGGCAGCAGGCGTGGATTATTCCAAGGTGGTTAAGACTTCCTGCTTCCTGGCAGATATGGGAGATTTCGCTACCTTTAACGAAATCTATGCGCAGTATTTTACGGAGAAGCCTGCAAGAAGCTGTGTGGCAGTAAAGACTCTGCCTAAAAACGTACTTTGTGAGGTAGAGGTTATTGCGCTGGTAGAGGATAAATAATCTGTAAGCGGATAAAATCATAAGATGAAGGTTTTTACAATGAATGGTGTAAATTGTAATAATAAGAAAAATATAGTATTAATCGGTATGCCGGGAGCCGGCAAAAGCACCGTGGGCGTAGTAGCAGCCAAAAGGCTGGGTTATCGCTTTGTAGACTCTGATCTGGTGATACAGGAGCAATATGACAAGCTTCTGCACCAGCTGATAGAGGAACATGGTGTGGAAGGCTTCTGGCAGATTGAAAATGATGTAAATGCATCCCTGTGCACAAATCGTGCGGTGATTGCCACCGGCGGAAGCGCTGTCTATGGTGAGCAGGCCATGGAGCATCTGCGGGAAATGGGTACAGTGGTGTATTTGAAGCTTCCCTATGAGGAAATAGCGGAAAGACTGGGAGACCTGAATGCAAGAGGCGTAACCTTGCGGTCGGGACAAAACCTGCGGGACCTATATGAGGAAAGAGTGTCCCTGTACGAAAAGTATGCCCATGTGACCATCGATTGTATGGGCAAAGCCCTTCGTGAGGTGGCGGCAGAAGTGGCAGGTGTATGTAATGAATAAATCATCGGCAAGAAATAGTTTTCTGCTTTTTGTGGCAGCCTGTATCTGGGGTATGGCTTTTGTATCCCAGAGTAAGGGAATGGATTACATGCAGCCCTTCACTTTTAACGGTGTACGGGCACTTATCGGTGCCTTCGTACTTCTGTTATACATACTGGTTACCAGAGGAATTGGGAGGACCAAGGGTGCACTAAAAGCAATTGACTGGAAAATAGCGCTCCCCGGAGGTATCTGGTGCGGCGTGGCACTGACACTGGCCAGTACTTTACAGCAGTTTGGTTTGCAATATACCACTGTAGGCAAGGCGGGATTTATTACCACCCTGTACATTATTTTCGTACCTATCGCAGGTATTTTTTTCAAAAGAAAAGTAAGCAAAATCGTGTGGGTAGCAGCCTTTATGGCAGCAGTGGGTATGTATTTGCTTTGTATGACGGAAGGATTTTATGTGGGCAGCGGTGATATCATGGTATTTTTGTGTGCCATTGTGTTTACGGCGCATATCATGATTGTGGACCACTATTCACCTCAGACAGATGGGACAGTATTGTCCTGTATTCAGTTTACTATCTGTGGTATCGTATGCTGTTTATGTGCGCTGATATGGGAAGAACCCACCATGGCCCAGTTAGGCGACGGGTTAGGCGCATTGCTGTACGCAGGCGTATTGAGCTGCGGTGTGGCATATACACTCCAGATTGTGGGACAAAAAGGCGTGAATCCCACCATTGCGGCGCTTATTATGAGTCTGGAATCCGTGGTGGCTACCATTGCAGGCTATGTGGCTTACAAAATCGGTTTTTTGTCTACGGACCAGACGTTGACACCCAGACAGCTTGCAGGCTGCGTGGTTGTTTTTGCAGCAGTTATATTGGTACAGCTTCCTGCTGAATGGTTCCATAAAAGTAAAACAGAGTAAAATGAATAAATTTTCATTGGATTTCAGATACTGATAGAGTGCAGAGCGCGGCTTTGCACTCTATTTTTTAAACGACCGGAAATTGTGTGAGTACGGTAGTTTTCGTTAAGGAGGATTGAAGATGGATTATGTGATTGCGTTTGCAGTGGGTGGCGGTATTTGTGCTCTGGTGCAGATTTTAATGGAGAAAACAAAGCTGATGCCTGGGCGTATTATGGTGCTTTTGGTGGTAACCGGTGTAGTGCTGGGATTCTTTGATTTATATCAGCCCTTTGTGGATTTTGCGGGAGCGGGAGCCAGTGTACCGTTACTGGGATTCGGGAACATACTTATGAAAGGTGTAAAGGAAGCAGTGGATACGGAAGGTGTACTGGGACTCTTTTCAGGTGGCTTCAAGGCAGGTGCGGTAGGTATCTCTGCGGCGCTGATATTCGGCTATATTGCCAGTCTGGTTTTTAAACCCAAAATGAAAAAATAATGTAACAATTTTGCAATGGAAATGTAAGGTTGCAAAATGCATTTTTAGATAATATAATTAAAACAATTAAGGTAATAAATGCAGAAGATAGCATATTTTAAATATCATAAGATAAAGGATTGAGAAAATGATAATTTTGTGGTTAGTATTTGTAATTTTATTTTTGCTGGCAGAAACCGTATATCATTTCGGAAGCTTTGGATTCGTGGGGATAAATCCTATATATATGCTCGCACTGGTTTGTGTATGGTCGGGAGTGTTTACTTTTATCATCAGTTTACTCAAAGGGCGGGCACAAAAGATTGTTTATTTCTTATTGATGACGTTAATTGTAGTGTGGAACGGTGCACAGATTGTTTATATGCATATTTTCAAGCAGCCTCTTTTGTGGGAAGCCATATTCCAAGGCGGCGGTGATGCCCTTACCAACTATTACAAGGAAGCGTTACTTGGCATCTGGCAGTGTCTGCCCCGTATATTGATTCTGTTCGTGCCCATCGTGGTGACGGCAGTACTACTTCGTAAGAAGATATTTAAGCTGCCAAGCATGAATACCCTGTCAGCACTCCGGTTGGGTGTGATTTGCACTATTGGTCTGGCAGCTGCTATTGCCACCATGCAGGTAGGGCGTGTGCTGGAAACAGATTACTATGAGGAATACACCGAATTCTATGATCCCTATATGATTGCGGAGAGTATGGGTGTGTTGCCTACACTGCAACGTGATACGGTACTAAGTATCAGCGGCATTTTTGAGGATATGGATTTGTTTGCAGGTGAGGAAGACGAGTATGTGCCTCCCGTGAAACCGCCTCAGGCATCTAAGGAGCCGGAGGTAAATGAGAGCACCCAGTCCGGTGAAGAAGGAGAGACACAGGAGCCTGAGGTGCAGGAGCCTGTATATGTGCCCCAGCAGTTCGATATCAATATAGAGACTCTGGCCGGCATGGCAGATAATAAGAAGACCAAGTGGTTGGTGGAATATTTCCAGACGGAGGAGCCCACTTATACCAATGAATATACCGGTATGTTTGAGGGATACAATCTGATATTCCTTACCGCAGAAGGTTTTTCTCCCTATGCGATTCATCCGGAGTTGACTCCTACGCTGTATCGTTTGGCTAATTCCGGCTTTGTATTTAACAATTATTATGTACCCCTGTGGCAGACCAGTACCAGTGATGGTGAATATATCAATATTACCGGTCTGATTCCGGACGGACAGTTCAGTATGCGTAAGAGCGGTGCTAATGTGATGCCCTTTGCGTTACCCTCCTACTTTGCTACGGAAGGTGTGAATTCCTATGCATACCACAATAACAGCCTGTCTTATTATGACAGACATGTGACCCATCCCAATATTGGCTACTATTTCAGAGCTGCCAAGCTGGGAAGTCTGACAGAGGCAGAGTATGGTCAGGATATTTTCTATATGGAGCACCCCAATGCATGGCCGTCCTCCGATTTGGAGATGATGACCAGTTCCGTGCCCGAATATATCAGTCTGGACCGGTTCCATGTATATTACATGACCATATCCGGTCATATGAATTATAATTTTGCAGGTAACAGGATGTCAGCAAAGAATAAAGAGGCAGTAGCACATCTGGAGATGTCAGAGAATGCCCGTGCTTATATTGCCTGTCATATAGAGCTGGATAAGGCATTGGAGAGTCTGTTAAAACAACTGGAAGATGCCGGCAAGTTGGAAAATACGGTAATCTGTCTCAGCGCAGATCATTATCCTTATGCTATGACGGAAGAAGAGTATGATGAGCTGGCAGGAAAGTCCCTGGCTACCGGTCAGGATAAGTTCCGCAACAGAATGATATTGTGGAATGCGGCTATGGAAGAACCCATATATGTAGATAAGGCATGTGGTTCCATGGATTTGTTGCCTACATTGCTGAATTTGTTTGGCTTTGAATATGATTCCAGACTGTATGCAGGAAGAGACATCTTCTCAGATGAAGAGGGTATGGTTATCTTTAATGACAGAAGCTTTGTAACAGACTCTGTCATCTATAGTAAGAAAACAAAAGAAACTATCTGGCTCACCGATGCGAACGGTAACTACATCGTTCCGGAGGAACAGCAGGAAGCTTATCTGGATGCTATGCAGGACGAGGTAAAGAGACGCTATAATTATAGTGCATATATTTTGCAGGAAAATTATTATGAGGATATCCTGGCAGCATTGCCCGAGGGAACCATCTCTCCTGCAGTACCTGTAGATACAGTTCCTTATGTATATACACCGCATGTAGAAGAACCGGCAGTGCCTGAGAGCAGTGTGAGTGCGGAGACAGGTAGTGATGCGGCACAGTAAAGAGTTGAAGAAAAAGAAGAAAGTTTATAAGGTATATTGACAGCAGAGACCACAAGTGGTAGTCTACAAGCAAGACTACTACTTGTGGTCTGTGTTGTATGGGAGGAAAAGAAATATGGAAATACAATTAGGTGTTATTGAGGCGCGATATGCAGATATGATTTGGGGGCATGAACCGGTTACCTCTTCGGAACTGGTAAAAATGACGGCAGTGGAATTTAACTGGAAAAGAACCACAGCCCACAATGTGTTGCGGAGATTAATCGATAAAGGGTTGTTTCAAAATGAAAATGGAGTGGTAACATCTTTGCTTTCCAGAGAGGATTTTTACTCCAGGCAGAGTAAAAAATACGTGGAAGAGACCTTTGCGGGTTCACTTCCGGCATTTATTGCTGCATTTACGCAGGATTCTAAGCTTACAGCAGATGAGGTAGAAGCAATTCACAGGATGATTGACCAGGCGCAGGAGAAATGATTATGGGAGATATATTCTTGAAGTTATTGAATATGAGTATAACAGCCGGTTGGATGATATTGGCAGTATTGCTATTACGAATCATATTTAAGAAGATGCCCAAGTGGATGAATTGTATGTTGTGGGGAATTGTGTCAATTCGATTGATTTGCCCTTTTTCAATTGAAAGTCCGGTAAGCCTGGTGCCCAGTGCAGAGACTTTGCAAACAAGTGTCATTGTAGAGGGGAATATTCGGAACGATATTCCTTCAATAGATAGCGATTTATCAATTATAGAAAATACCATAAATCCTATTTTAAGGGACTCCTTTTCCTATGATGAAGCTGCAAGTGTGTCTCCTTTACAAGTAGTCACTTACATGGCAGGAATTGTCTGGTGCATAGGAATGATTCTTATGGTACTATACGCTATTAGCAGCAGTTCGAAGCTTTGTTACATGGTGAGAGAAGCAGTTTATTACAAGGAAAATATTTACTTATGTGATGCTGTGAAAGCTCCATTTATTTTGGGTGTTATCAGACCACATATTTATCTTCCTTCCGGTTTAAGTGCGGAAGAAATGCGTTACATTGTTGCACATGAAATGGCACATTTGAGAAGAAGAGACCATTGGTGGAAGCCTTTGGGATATTTGCTGTTGTCAGTGTATTGGTTCCAGCCTCTATGTTGGGTGGCATACATTCTGCTCCGCAAAGATATTGAGTTGGCGTGTGATGAAAAAGTGATTAGGAATCTGACTTTCAGTGAGAAAAAAGAGTATTCAAGAGTTTTAGTAGCATGCGGACAACAAAGAAAAATGGTTATGGTCTGTCCATTGGCATTTGGTGAAGTGGGTGTTAAGGAACGGGTAAAAGCTGTATTGAATTATAAAAGACCTACTTTTTGGATTCTTATTACAGCAATGCTTATTTGTGTTATAGTAGTAGCTTGCTTCTTAACAAATCCACCCAAAGAATATCAGATAAGAGTGAACATACCTGCCGGAAGCACAGAAGAATTTGTTTATTCGGATGAAGTAATTTTAACTAAAGGAAATACCATAACTCTTTATACCGGAGAGGGATTTGGTGATGCAACAATCGCACTATTGCCCGTAGAAGTAAGGGGAAAAATTGCATATGAACCAACTTACATTACACCGGGCATGCCTGTAAAGATGGATGTGGAAAAGGGAGCCTGGTACAAGATTGGTGTAAACATGCAGAATCTGTCAGAGGAAAATATAGATGTGTATGTATCCGTAAGTAATGTGGATGTGAGAATTGCATCCACAGAGGGGACTGGGGAAGAAGTTAATACGCAAGAAGAGGCTACGCAGGAAGCCATTTTGAGTGGGATGATGGTAGCTAATATTTGGACGGATAGTAATATGGTTGCAGTGTCAAAAGAGGATGCAGATGAGATTCAAAATTGTATTGCGTCAAGAAATTGGCAGGATTTTTCCTCAGATTGTCTCAACAATTGTGAATTGATATTTGACGGACAGACCATACTGTATCATTCAGAGTGTGGTACATTCAACGATGTGGAACAACAGAAGTGTCTGTGGCTGAGTGGTGAGCAGCAGGTACTAGTTAATGGCATTCTTGAAAAGTATATTGATATGTCCGATGAAACAACGATACGTCCTGATGCTTCACAAAATCCTTATGAGAAAATTTTAGACGCATATTATCAGGCGCTATATGAACGTCAGACGTGGAATAAACATTATGATCAGTATTGTACGGAGCGTAATTTACTCTATTCCATCGTTAATCCATACTGGTCATGGGAATATGGAAACCATGTGAATATATTGTCCGAAGAAGGATTTGCCATTTTAGACTTAGACGATGATGGTGTGGAAGAACTTTTGCTTGGCTGGACAGGCAATGAGTTTTGGAATATGGATGATGGGTATGTGTTTGCTGTTTATACGATAGTGAATGGTGAGGCTGTGTTAGCGATTGAAGGCTGGGAAAAAAATCTGTTTGTAATTGGTAAAGACGGTTATTTATATAGAGAAGGAATTAGCAATGTAAGTGAAGGAAGTACTATAAAATATAAATTCAATCCCGGATATGAAAATTTTCTTGAACCCATAGAAGGATTTTATTCGTATATGGGTAGCAGTGGTGAGATTTGTGAGAAATTTATAACAGATCCTGCCAGCATTAACAGTGTGGAGGATGTAATAAATTATGATGCTGATATAATGGATAAGGAGAAGGCATGGGCGATTGAAAACAGTTGGATGGCATCCGGAATGAAACTGGATTATACACTTTTTAGCGAGTATCAGGGACTGAAATAAAGCAGTTTATAATGTCTCAAACGGAATCTCCAGGTTCCCCAAAAACTGCATAAGTGCCTTATCCCAGATCTGTTCAGCTTCCTTCTCCAGCACGAAGGTGTGATAGGAGGCAGCAGTGGTAAGAATGGCCTTATTGCCGTCATATTTAATGGTCAGGACCAGTGCTTTGAGCTGGGTGCCTGACATGGAAGTGCCTGCTTTTTGGAGCAGGCTTTCTGTTTGCTCGTGCTTTAAGTGCAGTACCAGTTTAAAGAGCAGGGGAGTGCGCTTGCCCTTGATGAGCTGAAAACACAGCCCCTTCATTTCTGACCAGGGAGTAAATTCCTGACTTGCCCGGGGTGTTTCATTATCATCACCGGAGAAAAACTCTTTATTCACATAACCGTCTATGGTATAGGTGACAGCGGTTTTGATGGTTGCTTCTTCCAGCAAAAAGATGTCAAAGGCTTCCGTTGCCAATAATTTATTCATGAAATTTTTCAGTGAAGTGATTTCTAAAGCAACCATATGCTCCTCCCGGGTATTGAAGTCGGCAAAAGTGCCGTAGCCAGTGAAAGTGTTTTCTTGGGTAAAAACATACAGGAGCCGTAAAGCTCCTGTATATTCTTATGATTTCTTATCTTGATGTTAGAATAAACATTATTACAAAAAATGCAATCTGGAGTATCAGGATGGCAGGCATACCTACTACAAAATACCAGTGCTTGGTTTTGTGACGGAAAATCTGCATGCCAAGTATACTGCCAATGGAACCTCCTATAGTCGCGTAAGTAAAAAACATTCTTTCGGGAATGCGATAAGCACCTTTTTGTGCCATCTTTTTATCAAAAAACATTAATCCGAAACATAAGAGATTTATAAAAATAAGCCAGATTATGAAAGCTATCGTGACCAGTGACATAATTTGCCTCCTGCTTACAGTAAGTCAATACCCTGCTCCTGCATCTTCATAGCACGAACTTTGCAGGACAGACCGAAGAGATTGATGAAGCCTTCTGCATCATGGTGGTCATACAAATCACCGGTGGTGAAGGATGCAATGCTCTCGTTGTATAAGCTGTAAGGAGAAGTAGTGCCGGCCTTGATGATGTTGCCCTTGTAGAGCTTGAACTTCACTTCACCGGTTACATATTCCTGTGTCTTCTCAATGAATGCCTGCTCAGCCTCGCGAAGGGGAGTGAACCACTTGCCTTCGTATACCAGGCTTGCGAAACGGCTGCCCATTTCTTTCTTCATAGCATAGGTGTCACGGTCCAGAATCAGCTCCTCTAACTGCTGATGTGCTTCCATCAGGATGGTACCGCCGGGAGTCTCGTATACACCACGGGACTTCATACCTACTACACGGTTCTCTACGATATCGATGATACCGATACCATGCTTGCCACCCAGGTCATTTAAGGTGCGGATGATGTCGGACACCTTCATCTGCTTGCCGTTTACGGAAGTGGGAACACCCTTTTCAAAGGTCATGGTCACGTATTCGCCCTCATCGGGAGCCTTCTCGGGAGTGGTACCCAGTACCAGTAAGTGCTCGAAGTTAGGCTCGTTTGCAGGGTCTTCCAGCTCCAGACCTTCGTGGCTGATGTGCCAGATGTTACGGTCACGGCTGTAGGAAGAATCAGCGGAGAAGGGCAAGTCGATACCATGTGCCTTACAGTATTCAATCTCGGACTCACGGGAATCCATGGTCCACTTCTCATTTCTCCAAGCTGCAATAATCTTAAGATCGGGAGCCAGGGCCTTGATACCCAGCTCAAAACGGATCTGGTCGTTACCCTTACCGGTAGCACCGTGGCAGATAGCAGTAGCGCCTTCCTTACGTGCGATTTCTACCAGTCTCTTAGCGATTAGAGGTCTTGCCATGGAGGTACCTAACAGGTACTTATTCTCATAAATAGCATTAGCCTGCACACAGGGAACGATGTACTCATCA
>JAZODQ010000119.1:0-14303 GCA_045597105.1 Acetatifactor sp. | reverse complement strand
ATCAACTCAACTGCCAGAGACAGTCTCAATGGTGCTTGCCCATTTGATTTAGCAGAATTACTTTTAGACAAAAAAATACCGCTTTTAACAGGACAGTTTAAAGTCTCCCCAGACGATGTCATGCTAAAACCGGTACTCATTGAACATCGTGAAAAATAATCACGACTAGAATATAAAGAGCAGGCAGATAACCACCAAATCTATAATTTTTTGCAACAAGACAGGTGGAATTTATTTTTTCTCAAACTGCTCCAGCTGTCTGTTTGCCATGCAAACAAACAGACTTTTCAAAACGGATTATAGCACTTTTCGGGATACTTTTGTATAGGGTATCTTCAAAAAAGTTGCTCAAAATCGAAAATACAAGGTCAAATCAATTTGAACTGGAATTTAGTTTTTCATTTGACCACAAACGAAAAAAGGACTTTTCCTAAGAATTTCTTAGAAAAAGTCCCTATTTTTAAGTTTTTATTCTGTTTATAAAAAACTATATATGCGTCAGTTGAGCCTATATCTCGTTACAACTCTTTACGAATTTGTTGCACCAAGCACATCTCCGAAGTCCGCAAACCTTTGATTTTACTGGTTTTTTATTTATCCAAACTCTTCATCGTAGGGAAGAACAACACATCCCTGATTGCCTGTGAATCAGTGAGCAGCATACAAAGTCTGTCCAGACCATAGCCGATACCGCCTGTAGGAGGCATACCGATTTCCAAAGCATTCATGAAGTCTTCGTCAGTGGTGTTCGCTTCGTCATCACCTGCTGCCAAAGCTGCCTCCTGCGCCTTGAAACGTTCTCTCTGGTCGATAGGGTCGTTTAATTCGGAGTATGCGTTACACATTTCCCAACCGTTGATAAAGAGCTCAAAACGCTCTACATAGTCCGGTCTGTCCGGCTTTCTCTTAGTTAAAGGAGAAATCTCTACGGGATGGTCCATGATGAATGTAGGCTGGATCAAATGCTCTTCTACAAACTCTTCAAAGAACAGATTCAGAATATCACCCTTTTCATGGCGTGCTTCGTATTCTACATGCTTTTCATCTGCAATCTTCTTTGCAGCTGCGGTATCAGGGATTTCATCAAAATCCACACCGGCATACTTTTTAACTGCTTCAATCATGGTCAGGCGTTCAAAAGGCTTACCGAAATCGATGGTATGAGGACCATAAGTAATCACGGTAGTACCGCAAACCTCCTGTGCCACGTACTTAAACATACTCTCAGTCAACTCCATCATACCGTAGTAGTCGGTATATGCCTGATAAAGCTCCATCAAAGTAAACTCAGGGTTGTGTCTGGTATCCACACCTTCGTTACGGAATACACGGCCGATTTCATATACTCTTTCAAGTCCGCCCACGATTAATCTCTTTAAGTAAAGTTCCAAAGAAATACGAAGCTTTACATCCTCATCCAGTGCATTGAAATGGGTTTCGAAGGGTCTTGCTGCCGCACCACCTGCATTTGCCACCAGCATGGGAGTTTCCACTTCCATAAAATTACGTCCGTCCAGGAAAGTACGGATGCTCTTCATCATCTTAGAACGCTTTACAAAGGTATCCTTTACTTCCTCGTTCATGATTAAATCTACATATCTCTGACGATAACGGGTATCGGTATCAGTTAGTCCATGGAACTTCTCAGGAAGTATCTGTAAACTCTTGCTCAGCAAAGTCATCTCCACTGCATGAACAGAGATTTCACCGGTCTTGGTTCTGAATACATAACCCTTGATACCATAGATATCACCGATATCAGACTTCTTAAAATCTGCATAGGCATCGTCACCGATAGCATCCTTTGCCACATACACCTGGATTCTGCCCTCTAAGTCCTGAATGTTACAGAAGGAAGCCTTACCCATCACACGCTTGAACATCATACGTCCTGCAATGGATACGTTAATGGGGCTTGCATCCATGATGGCTCTTCTCTCATTATAATCCGCATTTGTAGCTTCTCTCGCCGCTGCTTCATCCAGACCTTCTACATTAACTGCAGTTCTTCCGGCTAATAACTTCTCTTCATGAGCAATATACTGCTCTTTTGCTTCTGCAGTATGATGGGTTACATCATACTTGGTAATCTGAAAAGGATCCTTGCCTGCTTCCTGCAAATTCGCCAGCTTTTCTCTTCTGACCTTCAGCAGCTGGTTAATATCCTGTTCCTGTACATTTGTATTTACTGCGTCTGCCACGTTTATCACTCCTTAACTATGCGCCGCCTTCCGACCACGGTGCTATCCTGCTACCTTAACGGCTGCTTCACCCATCTTTGGCCGTTCAACTGCTTTCACTTACTGATTGCTTCTCTGAATATCCAAAACTTTATAGCTGAATGTACCTGCAGGAGTATCCACGGATACCACATCGCCTGCCACATGACCCATCAGTGCTTTACCTACGGGACTTTCGTTGGAAATCTTGCCCTTCAAGCTGTTTGCCTCGGTAGAACCTACAATCTTATACTCCAGCTCCTCATCAAATTCCATATCCAGTAATTTCACTTTACAACCTACATTGATTTTGTCCAAATCAACTTCGTCTTCGTCAACTACTTCTGCATTTTTCAAAATCTTTTCCAGTTCTTCGATTCTGGCCTCGATGTCACGCTGCTCATCCTTTGCTGCATCGTACTCAGCATTTTCGGATAAGTCTCCCTGCTCTCTTGCTTCTTTAATCTTCTGAGCCACTTCCTGACGTCTTACAACCTTCAGCTCATGTAATTCGTCCTCGTATTTTCTAAGGCCTTCGTAGGTTAAAATGTTTTTCTTTTCCTGCATGATGTACATCCTTTCTATATGATTCATCTATTATACACGATGTTATCCCTAATTAACTACGGTATTATACTCGTTTTTCGGGGGAATGTCAAGGTAATAAGCGGAATGCAGCCTACTGCACGGGTAATCCTGCTAGGAATTCCCGAAAATCCTTTCCACCCCGGCAATCAACTCCTCCATGCTTTCCATGGAATTAATCATCTGACGGAACTTTGCGGAATGTGGCATACCAAAGGTGTACCATGCCAAGTGCTTTCGCATCTCCCTGACTGCAGTATACTCTCCCTTGTATTGTAGCTGCAAAGCCGCATGCTCCAGTATGATTTCCTTTTTCTGCTCATTGGTAGGAGACTCCGGCAGGACTCCCGTATCCAGATAAGTGACAGTATCCCGGAATATCCAGGGATTCCCCTGTGCAGCACGCCCTATCATCACACCGTCACAACCGGTCCGTTTCACAAGCTGCATAGCCTTCTGCGGACTGTCCACGTCACCGTTGCCGATAACAGGTATGCTGACCGCCGCCTTCACGTCTGCAATAATATCCCAATCCGCCTGCCCGCTGTAATATTGCTCACGGGTTCTGCCATGGACAGCTACCGCTGCCACACCGCAGCTTTCCGCTATCTTAGCAATTTCCACCGCATTCACATGAGCATCATCAAATCCTTTCCGTATCTTGACGGTTACCGGCTTATGAATGGCCTTTACCAGCTTGGTAAGGATTTCCTCTACCAGTTTGGGATTTTTCATCAGGGCACTGCCTTCTCCGTTATTTACCACCTTGGGTACCGGGCAACCCATGTTGATATCCAGCAGGGCAAAAGGCTTTTCCTCAATGCGTTTGGCCATCTCACTGATGATATCCGGATCCGAACCAAAAAGCTGCAAAGATGCAGGCATCTCACCCGGATGTATTTCCATGAGGTTTTCCGTATTCTTATTATTATAATATATGGCCTTGGCACTGACCATTTCCATACAAACCAGTCCTACACCCATGCGTCTGCATAGCAAGCGAAATGGCAGGTCTGTTACACCTGCCATAGGAGCTAATATAATATTGTTGTCCAAGGTCACATTGCCTATTGTCAGCTTACTCATATTTCCTCACTTTATCGTTCTCCGGCACGGGCTTACCGCTTCCGGTCTGCACCCTTGCCGCTTCATTATTATTTGCGGTTCTTTTCATAAATAATACGCAGTCCGTCCAATGTCAAAGAACTGTCATATATCTGAATACTGTCTGTTTCATCGGAAATCATACGGCCCAGACCTCCGGTAGCAACCACCTTCAGTTCGCTGATACCGCTTTCTTCCTTTACTTTCCGGATGATATACTCAGTCTGTCCGATCTGACCGTAAACCAATCCTGCCTGCATACTGCTGATGGTTTCCTGGGCCAGAATAGTCCTTGGTTTCTTAATCTCGATATTGGGCAGTTTCGCAGTCTGCTTCCACAGTGCTTCCGAACTGATACGGATACCGGGTGCTGTGATACCTGCGGCAAACTTACCGTCAGCGGTCACCAAATCGTATGTGGTAGCTGTACCAAAATCCAGTACAAGCACAGGTCCTCCGTACTTTTCGTAGGCTGCCACCGCATCCACGATACGGTCTGCACCAATCGCCTTTGGATCGTCCGTTGTTACTTTGATACCTGTTTTGATACCCGGTCCTACAATCAGCGGTTGGGTATTGGTATAACGCACAATACCCCCTGTCAATGAATGCATCACATCCGGCACCACACTGGCAATGATGGAACCTTCGATATCCTGAATATCAATGTTTTTGCTCTGCAGCATCTGCGCAATCATCACACCATACTCGTCGCTGGTTCTGGGCGTCTTGGTCATCATACGGAAGGTAGCCTGCAGCTCCTCACCATTGTAGACACCAAAGGTCATATTTGTATTTCCCACATCAATTACTAATATCATTTATATCCGGCTCCTGTTTTAAAATCACTACTTTATAGTATAAACTTAAGGATTCAAATAATTCCTGTCTCTTGCGACGAATTTCCGAAATCAGCAGACCACTGGATACCTCATCATAATAAAAATCATTTTCATCCGCATTGGTCTCCATGGAGATGCTGCCATCCTCCTCAAACACTATGGTAAAGATGCCCCCCACTTCCTCGGTGAACATTACACATATGATATGCAGTTCATTTTTGATGGATTCAGGAATACTCTTAAACTGTTCATTAAAATAATATTTCTGTTCATAAGCGTTGGCACCGCAAAGCACCACTCGATTGTCTTCCATTTTAATAACCTTACCCTTTCCTTCATGCATAACCGTATATACCACGCACGGACACTTCACCTGCATATACAGTCTCCAGACTGCCGTCCTGTCTCTCCACCAGCAGCTCACCCGTATCCGTAATCCCTCTGGCTATACCGTCGTAAGCACCCTTGGGTTCCAGTACCTGCACCTGCCTGTCCCTATTCACCAAAAAAGCCTCATACTCCTGCTTTAAGGTGTGCAAATCACCGGCATCTGCAAACTGCCTGTAATCTGCTTCAAAAGCAGCCAGTATATCTGCCAGCAATCCTTCCCGGCAAAACACCCTGCCACTAAGACTTTCTAAGTCAGCCGCCTTATCCGCCAGTTCTCCGCCAAAGGACTGCTGCAATACATTGACTCCCACGCCAATCACAATAAAGTCCGGTGTATCACCCTGTAGCTTCATCTCGGTCAGGATACCACATACCTTTTTACCTTGAATCACAATATCATTGGGCCATTTAATCTGTGTCTGCAGTCTTGTGTGGCGAGCCAGTACCCGTGCCACACTCAGTGCCATCACCAAAGTAACCATGGGAGCCTGCTGCACAGTCAGGGCACTACGCAGGACCAGGGAAAAATAAAGATTCTTCCCTGCAGGACTTTCCCAGCTCCTGCCGCGTCTGCCCTTGCCCTGTATTTGCTCATTTGTCACAAACAGAGCCCCGTTGCCGGTGCTCTGCGTTACTTCCTGCCATGCTCTCACATTGGTAGAATCCGTTATATCATAATAAAATACTTCTGAGCCTGCCCATTTGGTCTTTCCTACCAGACAGGACTCCAAAACTTCTTTGTTCATTATGCAAGGGTTGCTGCCATCACAGCTTTAATGGTGTGCATACGGTTCTCAGCTTCATCAAATACTACGGACTGAGCAGATTCAAACACCTCATCCGTTACTTCCATCTCTTCAATACCGAACTTCTCACTGATCTCTGCACCAATCTTTGTCTTTAAATCATGGTATGCAGGGAGACAGTGCATGAAAATTGCCTTTTCACCGGCATTCTTCATAGCCTGCGCATTTACCTGATAAGGGGACAGCTCACGAATACGCTCCTCCCATACTTCATCAGGCTCACCCATGGATACCCATACATCTGTATAAATGACATCTCTGTCAGTTGTTCCCAGGGTCACATCCTCGGTCAGGGTAATGCTGCCGCCGTTTTCTGCAGCAATCTTTTTGCAGGTCTCAACCAATTCCGGATCAGGGAAATAATTCTTGCTGGTACATGCAATAAAGTCCATACCCATCTTTGCACAAGTCACCATCCAGGAATTTGCCATATTGTAACGTGCATCACCCATATAAGTCAGACGGATACCCTTGATATATCCAAAATGCTCCTTAATGGTCAACAAATCAGCCAGCATCTGTGTAGGATGAAAATCATTGGTCAGACCGTTCCATACAGGTACCTTGGAATACTTAGCCAGTTCCTCTACAATGGTCTGCTCAAAGCCACGATACTCAATACCTTCGAACATGCCTGCAAGCACACGGGCGGTATCTGCAATACTCTCCTTCTTGCCAATCTGTGACTGGGAAGGATCCAAATATGTACAACCCATACCTAAATCATGGGCAGCCACTTCAAATGCGCAGCGGGTACGCGTACTGGTCTTTTCAAAAATCAAGGCAATATTCTTGCCTCTTAAGGTATCCACCGGAATACCCTTTTTCTTCTTATCCTTCAGTTCTGCCGCCAAATCCACCAGATACATAATTTCTTCCGGTGTAAAATCAAGCAGTTTTAAAAAATCGCGTCCTTTTAAATTCATAACAATATCCTTGCCCTTTCCTCAGCATGTGAAAAATTTGTTATTCTCACAAATCTCCTCGCATTTATGATAAACATTGCCCCAAAGCAATATCCGGTCTCTGTTTTATTATAAAACAAAGAATAACACACTGTTTTTATCTTTTCAATAAAAAACTGCGATTGAAGCCGTAAACACATTGCTATAAATCAAAAAAGGGCGCACGCTACGCGTACGCCCAATGTAACTTTGGTTTATTTATTTGCTGTCTCTTTAAATGCTGTTGCAATACTTGCAATGCCCTGCAGCTCTGCGGGTAACAGGATGGTGGTAGCCTGACCGTCAGCAACCTTCGCAAATGCTTCCAGACTCTTTATCTTCAGCACTGCCTCGTCAGCACCTGCTTCCTTCAGCATTCTGATACCGTCTGCATTCGCCTGCTGTACCTTTAAAATAGCCTCTGCCTCACCTTCTGCCTCACGAATCATCTTTTCTCTTTCTGCTTCTGCTCTCAAGATTGCAGACTGCTTATCAGCCTCTGCACGTAAGATTGCGGACTCCTTTGCACCTTCTGCTTCCAGAATCTTTGCCTTCTTCTCACCTTCTGCACGGGTTACTGCCTCACGTCTCTCACGCTCAGCCTTCATCTGTCTCTCCATCGCATTCTGGATCTCTGCAGGAGGAATGATATTCTTTAACTCAACACGGTTTACCTTGATACCCCAAGGGTCGGTAGCTCTGTCAAGTTCTGCTCTCATCTTGGTATTGATGGTCTCACGGCTGGTCAGGGTCTGATCCAGCTCCAAATCACCGATAATATTACGAAGAGTGGTAGCTGTCAGATTCTCGATAGCCATCATAGGATTTTCCACACCGTAGGTAAACAGCTTAGGGTCGGTAATCTGATAGAAGATAACAGTATCAATTCTCATGGTTACATTATCCTTGGTAATAACGGGCTGAGGGGGGAAATCCGCAACCTGTTCCTTCAGGTTAACCTGTCTTGCTACTCGGTCAATAAAGGGAACCTTTACATGTAAACCTACACTCCATGTACCCTGATAAGCACCCAGTCTTTCAACGATATACGCCTTTGCCTGGGGTACAATCTTGATGCAGGATACTGCAATCAACAATACAATTACAATTAATGCAATAATTAAAAATTCCATACTTCCGCCTTTCCGTGCTCTTTAGCACCATAACAATTTTTAAATCTTTGAGTAACTCACACTTATTTCTGGCTTGTTTTTACAATCAATTTTACGCCATTGATGGCAACTATTTCAACTACTTCGCCAATTTGAAACTGCTTTTTGTCATCCGCACTCCGTGCGCTCCATTCCTGGCCGCCTACCGTAACCTGACCGATGCCCTGCAGATTGTCTATCTCACTGATAACAATCGCCTGTCTGCCAATGAGACTTTCCACATTGGTTTTGGCACGGTTTTTGTTAAAGTATTTCACCGCAATCGGTCTGGTGAATACCAAAAGCACCAGTGATACAACTAAAAATACGGCTACCTGCAATACTACCGGCAGATTGAACAGGCTCAGTAAAATAGCTACCAGTGCACCGCCTGCGAACCAGATGGAAGTCAGACCAAGTGTCAGTACTTCAACTGCAATAGCAATTATCAACAGAACCAACCAGAAGATTACCATATTACTCACTTCCTCTCCTCCTTATATTTGTGATTACTTTCCTTGTTAGCATTAGTCTACTATAATTTTTACCCACATGCAATGAGTTTTATCGCACGTTAACGCGCATTATCGTGCAAAAGCGCGCACACCGGGCAGATGCATGTGCCTTCATTTACATAAAAAGAGGAAGCACAGCCGGCGTGCTTCCTCTTTAGATTCATTATTTAATTTTTATATTATATGCTAGAAGAATACATGGTGTCCGAGTATGATACCCTGTCTGGTACCATTATCTCTACGGAAACGTGTACAATCTCCTACGGGAGATACACCTGACAATGCTTCCTCTGCCGCTCTGATACAGCTTTCATTAATCTTACCGGATTCCAATACTCGGTTTACCGCACCGCTCATGGCAGGTGTAAACTGTCCGGATGCATAAATAACACCATGAATGGTATTGGGATATGCACTGCTGCGTACACGGTTCATAACCACCGCACCTACTGCCACCTGGCCTTCGTAGCTTTCGCCACGTGCTTCACAGTGAATCAGTGCTGCCAGTAACAGAGTGGTATCTGCATCAGTGGTATACTGACCGTAATTTACATGTCTCTTGGCTTCCTTTTCTGCCTCTTCACGGGCTTTTATTTCTTCCGTGGTCTCGCCTGCATCTATCCAGAAATCCAGTTCCACATACTCTGTGGATACATAGCCGTTTTTGCCTTCATAATCAATGCAAACCCAGCCTTCGGTCTCCTCGATAACTTCAGCGATTTCTCCTTTGGGTAATAAACCGTATACTACGGATTCCGTATTCGGCTCCTGTCGTACACGAACGGTAGTGCCACTAATCGTAGCAATCGTTTTGCCCACTTCATTTGCCAGGGCTTCTGCCTCTGCTCCGAATAACAGGTATTCGTCCTTTGCCCATCCGATAGCATTTCCTGTCTGCAGCTTGGTCCATCCTTCTGTCTTTTCCAGAATGATACCGCCACAATCCTTGTAGAGTTTACCTACCTTCTTCGCATCCTCGCGGGCTTCACTTCTGAGGTTCAACGCACTTTTTACATTTGCCATAACCAATGTGGAGTTGTCTTCTTCATCCTCTACCACATCTTCGATCTGCAATTCCTGTTTGGTCGCATTCAAAATCTCTGCCGTATTGGTAGCACTGGGATTCAAAATGGATGCAACACCTGCGTTTAACTCGTTTAATAAATAGTTCCTATTGCTGCCGGCTTCTACGGTAATTCCTGTGTGTACAAACATCAGCAGAGCCATACATAAGCTCGCCAGTACCACAAGAACCCTTCTGCTTCCTGCCATAAAACTAAGCCTCCATAAACTTTTTGTCAAAAAGATAAATCATTTCTTTTACTTTAAGATTACTCATTTTTGACTAAATTATTACATATGTGTTACAGGTTTTAAAAAAGTTACGTCGGTTATCATAACAGAAGCACATAATTTTGTCAAGTTTTCGATTTGTTTACGGTATTTCGTATACTCTACAGTCGCTTTGACTTCTCAATACAAGCCTCCATGGCAGCCATCACTGCAGCGCGCAGGCCTTTCTCTTCCAGCACCTTTACGGCATCAATGGTGGTGCCTCCGGGGGAGCATACCATATCCTTTAATTCACCGGGATGTTTGCCGCTTTCCAACACCATCTTGGCACTGCCAAGAACAGCCTGTGCAGCAAATTCGTAAGCCTGTGCACGGGGCATACCTGCTGCCACCGCCGCATCCGCCATTGCTTCTATAAAGATAAATACATAGGCAGGCGAGCTACCGCTGACACCCACTACTGCATCCATCAGATTCTCAGATACTACGCTGGCACGCCCGAAGCTGCGCAGATAGGTCAGTGCTGTATCCAATTCCTCATCGGTTACATTTGCGTTCGCACACACGCCGGTGCAGCCCTCCAGTACCAGTGCGGGCGTATTGGGCATACAGCGTACCACCTTGCATTCCTTGCTTTGCAGACCTTCTTCTATAAATGCCAGGCTTTTACCTGCCACGATACTGATGATGATAGTCTCCTTACGCAGTACTCCACTGATTTCCGCAAGAACAGTGGACAATACATTGGGCTTTACAGCCAGAAACAATATGTCTGCCTGTCCTGCCACCTGTTTATTATCCTCACAAATATTGATACCCAGCTTTTCCCGCGCACTCTGTGCTGCCTGCGCGAACTTATCCGCACCAAACACATCCTGAGCCGCAACCACCTGCTGCTTTAACATACCGCCGATGATGGCAGATGCCATATTTCCAAGTCCGATAAAACCTATTTTCATAATTGTTCTCCTTATCATGTTTTATGAAATTACTCTGCTTTTCAACCTATTTTGCACCCTATAGAATCTAAGTATTTTGCATCTCTGCCTGTCGACATCATTCCGACACTGATGTCATTTATTTCAGATGCCAAACACATACATTGTTTCTATCGCATGGAAGATATATCACACGCATTACCCTCTCTGCCTGTGCGCCTCATACATCAGTAGTGCCGTAGCCACGCCTGCATTCAGGGACTCCACTTTACCTTCCATGGGAATCTTCAGATAATGTCTGGCCGCCTCTGCCACTTCACGACTCAGCCCATTCCCTTCATTACCTATTAGAAAGGCTGTGGGTTCCCTAAAGGAAAAGGAGTCATAATACTCCTGCCCTTGTAAATGTGCCGCGTAAGTATGTATCCCTTTTTCATGTATCTGCGCCAAGGTCTGTTGTAAATCTTCTACATATATAAAAGGCACTCTGTATATGGAGCCCATAGTGGCACGAATGACCTTGGGATTAAAGATATCCACGGTCTGTTTACTCATAATAACACCTGTTATCCCTGCACCCTCTCCTGTACGGATGATGGTTCCCAGATTGCCCGGATCCTGCAGATTCTCAAGAATTACCAGCAACGGATTCTCTGCATCCAGCATAGATTCCAGTGTATGCTGCGGTTGCCTAAGCACCGTCAGGATTCCCTGAGGTGTCTGTGTATCAGACATCTTGCCAAATATTTCCTCAGAAACCTCTTCAAAACCTACTTTTTTTAACTTGTTCCATACTTGTTCGGTTTGTTGCAAGGAAGCACATTGTCTCTCCGACACATATACTTCTAATATCATATCCTCCGGAGCTTCCTCAAACATCTTGAACCCTTCCGCAAGGAATACACCGCTCTTTCTTCTTTCCTTTGCTTTATTCTGCCACTGTACCACTTGCTTTACTTTTGCATTTGCTGCACTGGTTATCATATTATCCCTCACCTGCTTCGTCCGTTTTACTCTCCGGACCTTTATACAAAAACGGCTATACCTCTCAACGGTACAGCCGTTATTTAATCATTGCGATTATACAGATAATAAGTGTGCTACCTCAAATTCGTATTCATTCACACCTTTTTTCATGTTCAAGCCTTCTTCGATATCCAGGTCAGTGAACTTACCGTCGCGATAGCATACTACCCTGTTGGTCTTGCCTTCACGAAGAATATCTACTGCATACGCTCCCATAATAGACGCATAGTATCTGTCCTTACAGGTAGGTCGTCCACCACGCTGCATGTAACCCAGAATCGTGGCTCTGGTCTCGATACCGGTAGCAGCTTCGATTCGCTTCGCCATGGAAGTGGAATGTCCGATACCCTCAGCATTGATAATAATGTGATGGGTCTTACCCTTTTTACGGTTTGCAATAATATTATTAATAATATCCTGCTCATTGAAATTATACTTCTCAGGAAGCAGTATATCCTCTGCACCGTTTGCAATACCGCACCATAATGCAATATAGCCTGCGTTACGACCCATAACCTCGATAATACTGCAACGCTCGTGTGAAGAAGAAGTATCCTTTACTCTGTCGATTGCTTCCATTGCTGTATTAACTGCCGTATCAAAACCAATGGTATAGTCTGTACATGCAATATCCAGGTCAATGGTACCGGGAATACCGATGGTATTGATACCGTTTCTGGAAAGTGCCTGAGCTCCGCGATAAGAACCGTCACCGCCTACAACTACCATACCGTCAATGCCGTGCTTTCTACAAATCTCAGCACCTTTACGCTGACCTTCTGCAGTCTTAAACTCTAAGCATCTGGCCGTACCTAAAATCGTACCGCCTCTCTGGATGATATCGGATACATTTTTGGGTATCAGGTCAACGATTTCCTCATTCAACAGACCCATATAGCCCTTCTTAATACCTTTTACTTTTATCCCTCTGGAAACAGCGGTACGCACTACAGCTCGAATCGCTGCATTCATACCGGGTGCGTCACCACCGCTTGTTAATACACCAATTGTTTTAATCTCTTTCGCCATGAAGTTACCTCCGGGGTTCAAAATCAGGTTTCTATATTCCCTGAATCTTTATTCTAATCCATTTTTTACCGCTTTTCAATAGATTTTATCACAAGTTTTACATTTTGTTCGCCAAATATCGTTGATAAACTGCTTTTCAGTGCTTCATCCGCCCTTACTCGAAGGTTCGGAGGCAATATTTTCACGCTTCTGGGTTCTTTCACATAGATTACCACATTATCGTTTCCGTCGGAATCCGCAATAGCATCCAGCAATATCTGCTCCTTCGCTGCGTATTCTGCAGGGGTTGCAAACTGAATCCACAAGCCCTCCGGCATCTTGGATACCGTCTGTGCCGCACCGGCCTGTGCTGTGTTACCGGACTGCACTCCGCCTGCATAAGCCTGCTGCCGGTTACCATATCCCGAACCGGTTCCACCGTAGCCACCGCTGCCGTAACTGCGTCCACTACCATAATCGGCTCTAAACAGGTTGCCACCCTTTAATGCCTCTTCAAAGCTCACCACCTGCTCACATATCAACTTCGCATCCTTGTCTTCTTCCACGGATACACGTCCCTTGATAAAAAGCTTTTCCTCTTCTTTCAAAACAGCAGAATACTTCTCATAATCCTTAGGGAATACCACTACTTCCACATTACCCACCAGGTCTTCCATATTGAGGAATGCCATTACCTTATCATTTTTGGTATATTTCACCGTCTTGGCAGCCACCATTCCGCCTATTACCACTTTGCTCTGGTCTTCTACCTTTACGGCACCGCTTTCTTCATCCAGTGCAAAATCATTGGTGGTATTGGTAATATGCTTTTGCCAAAGTTCCTGATATTCCTCCAAGGGATGACCGCTGACATAGATACCCAGCACTTCCTTTTCAAAAGCCAGTTTCATCTCTTTGGAGTATTCACCTACATCAGGCATACGGATTTCAAACTCTTCCTTATCCTCCTCCGAAGCAATGTCAAAGAGCGAAATCTGTCCTGCCAAATTGCTCTTTCTGTCTTTATTGATGCTGTCCAGTATCTGCACATAAATACTCATAAACTGCTTACGGGTACCGCCCAGGCTGTCCAGTGCTCCGGCCTTGATAAAGTTCTCAATGGCCCTTTTGTTCATATCCCTATCCGCCATTCGGGTGATGAAGTCCTTTAAATTGGTAAAGACGCCTCTCTCCCGGCGTTCCTCCACGATAGAGTCAATCACATTACGGCCTACACTTTTAATGGCAGTAAGGGCATAGCGGATACTGCTACCGGATACGGAAAATCCACTCTCGCCCTCATTGATATCAGGGGGCAAAAGCTCAATTCCCATGCTTCGACAAGTCAAAATATACTCTGATACCTTCTTGGGATTATCAATAACAGATGTCATCAATGCCGCCATGAACTCCACGGGATAATAGTATTTCAAATATGCCGTCTGGTAGGACACCACTGCATAGCAGGCTGCATGGGACTTA